>JACRCT010000249.1 GCA_016218885.1 Deltaproteobacteria bacterium
AACGTTGCCCAGGTGAGGGCCGGCGGCACCCATTGGGCTCTCGCCTTGGCCCGACGAGGGCAACCCGGCATCGGTCAGGCCGGCGGGTGGGGAGACGAAGCGCCCCGTCGCGCCGGCGTCGGTCGCCCGCGGCGATGGGCGTGAGCGCCCCGTTCTCAAGGATGGCGCCGGCGCCGGGCTGGAGCTTCATCGCGATCTTGGAAAGGGCAGGCGCAACCTGCGGTCATTGACGAGCTTGTTCTGAGCGCATTCGCTCGCCGACAATGTCCGCCAGCCCTCGCGAACAAAAGAGAGAGCCTCCGCCTTGCCAAACCGTCCTTCCCCGCTCTTCACGCTCTTGGCCTTTGCGGCTTTGTGGGTTCTTTGCGCGCCGGCGTGGGCCGCCCGATCGGTCCTGGGGGGCGAACTGCTGGCGCTGGGGGTGGAGCCCGAGGAGACCGCGCTGCTGCAGCAGGCGTTCGACAACGCCTTCCGGCAAGCCCCGGGGCTCGACTATGCGCCGGCTGCGACGACGAGCCATTGCGCGGGCGACCTCGCGTGCCAGTGCGCCGCGGCCCGCAAGGCGGGGACGACCTCCGCCGCCTTCGGCAACGTGGCGCGCATCGACAAGCTCTACACCATCGAGCTGGTGCTGATCGGCGCCCAATCCTGCTCCGTGGAGAACTCGCTGTTCGTCAGTGAGCAGCTTCTCGAGACCGCGGCCCACGAGCGGGTCGGGGCGTTGGTGCGCCAGCTGCTTGTCCCCAAGGAGGCCCTCAGCGAAACAGCGACCCTGTCGGAGCGCGAGGTGGACCAGGTCCCGGCCATCGTCACGGTGATCACCTCCCAGCAGATCCGCGACCTCGGCATCACCAGCGTCGCCGAGCTGGTGCGGCTGGTCCCAGGCTTCGAGGTCCTTGACGCCAACTGGGGTGATCGGGTGCTCGACCTGGGGCTGCCGGGGACGACCCTGCTGCTGGTGGACGGGATCCCCCGCAATGACCCGATGACCCAGTTCGGGACTCTCGGATACGACTTCACCATCAACCTCCAGCAGGTGGAGCGGGTCGAGTTCGTGCGCGGGCCCGGCTCGGTGCTGTGGGGCAGCAATGCCTTCCTGGGGATCATCAACTTCATCACCCGCACGCCCTCGCGGCAGAGCCCCGCGGCCTCGGCCTCGGTGCGCTACGGCACGGCCGCCCACTACGAGGCGCACGCCGAGGTCGAGCAGGCGAGCCGCTGGCTGAGCTACGCCTTCTCGGCCACCTTCCAGAGCCGCGAGGGGCCGCGCACCACCGTCAAGGACTCGATGCTCGATCCCGACGCCTCTGGCGACGTGCCGTGGGGAAACTCGGGCATCACCGAGCCCAAGGCCAGCCGCTACTTCGACCTCGTGGGCCGGGTGCGGTTGGCGCACTTCGAGTTCCTGGCCGACTACATCAACGACCTGCGCTACTACCAGATCTCTCCCTCGGGCTCGCTGCTGAACGCCGACAGCCCCGGGTCATGGAAGAACGCCTACGGGTTCTTCTCCCTCTCCTGGGAGGACGACCTGTCCCATGGCTTCCACGCTCGGGTTGCCGCCTCGCGCTTCCAGCGCAACAACAGCGAGGTCTACGTGGAGCGTCCGGCCGATCCGCGAGCCGACCCGGTGGGGCTGCGCTACCTGCAGGGCGACTTCGCCTCGCCCCGCTCGAGCGATCTTCTGGAGGCGCGGCTGGTGCACAGCCACTCCTTCGCGAGGCTCGCCAACCGCGCGCTCCTGGGGCTGTCGTTCAACTACCTGAGCATCCCCGACAGTCTGGCGACCGAGGCCGGTGTCCATGAGGAGCCACGGCAGCTGCACGTCGATTTTGCCGGGCGCAGCACCTACACCCTCGCCGCCTTCCTCGAGGAGGAGCTGACCCTCGACAGGCAGTGGTCGCTCTCGGGGGGGCTGCGCTACGAGAACCGCGGCGAATCCACCTCGGTGCTCAAGAAACAGGCGGCGCTGCTCTACACGGGCCAGAAGCTACGCGGCAAGCTCGTCTACTCCGAAGGCTACCGCACGCCGGAGGCCAACGCGCTCTACTCGACCGTGGGGGTCGAGGGCAATCCCACGCTTTCTCCCGAGAGCAGCCGCGCCGGATCGCTGGAGGTCACCTGGCTGCCCGTGACCCCGCTCACCCTGGTCGCCGGTGGGACCTGGGTGCGGCTGTTCGATCTCATCGTCTACGACCCCGCCACGGCCAGCCCGGGATTCATCGACAAACCGATCAACTCCAGGTCGCGGATCGACGTCCTCGCCGCCTATGCCCAGGTGCGCCTCTCGCTGGGCTCGAAGGCGGATGGCTTCGTCAACTACACCTACAAGGACCTGAGCCTGCTCAAGGACCCCGCCGCGCCCAGCGAAGGCTTCTACGTCGCGCCGCACACCGCGAGCCTGGGGGCGGTGGTGCGCCCCGTCGACGACTTCAGCTTCTTCCTGACCATGACCTTCGTGAGCCAGCGCGAGATCCAGCTGCAGACGCCCGAGGGTGTCCGCCCGACGCTGGTGCCGCCGACCTTCACCTCCTCGCTGGGGTTCTCCCTCCGCAGGCTCTACTTCTCGAACCTGAGCCTGGATTTCAAGCTCGACAACCCGCTGGGCTTGACGCACTACACGCCCCACGGCGTCATGGCCGCCCCGGTGCCGCTGCTCGAGGAGCGCGGGGGCCGGGAGCTCTTGGTCACGTTGCGCTGGAGCCCCTAAAGAGATGGACTGCCTCGACACGGAGCGAGCGACCGAGTTCCTGCGTGGCAGGATCGCCCGCGAGCAGCTGCCCGAGATGGGCGACCACATCTCCTCCTGCCCCAAGTGCAAGGAGCTGCTCCGCAAGGTCGCAGGCAGGACCTTCTCCAGCCTCAGCGAGCTGTTCGACGACCAGGACGACACCCAGCCTCGCAACGCGGCGCCGAAGGTGGGGCAGGTACTGGGAGAACGCTTCCGCATCGTGCGCCTGCTGGGCGAGGGGGCGATGGGCCTGGTGTTCGAGGCCGAGGACGAGCTGCTCGATGTCCGGGTGGCCCTGAAGGTCCTCAAGCCGGCCTGCACCGCTCACTCCACCTTCCTCAAGAGGGTCAAGCGGGAGATTCTCGTGGGCCGGCGCATCACCCACCCTCACGTGGCGCGGGTCTACGACCTGTGGACCACCGACGGCCTCCATTACATCCAGATGGAGCTGCTCTCCGGCGCAACGCTTGACGCGCGCATGGAGCAGGGTCCCATCGCGCCGGAGGCTGCCCGCGATCTGCTGGTGCAGATCGCCGGCGCCCTCGAGGCCGCGCACCGCGAGGGGGTGGTCCACCGAGACCTCAAGCCCTCGAACATGATGGTCGACCCCAGCGGCAAGCTCACCGTCGCCGACTTCGGCCTGGCGATGGACCTGCGCTCCAGCGGAAGCCTGTCTGCCGGATTGGGCCCCATCGGCACTCCCGCCTACTGGGCGCCAGAGCAGGCCCGATGCGAGCCGGCCACACCTGCCTCCGACGTCTTCTCCTACGGCGTGCTGGCGCACCAGCTGCTCCTGGGCGAGTTCCCGGCCCTGGGTGTCCCTCTCTCCAGCAAGCTCCCCTCTTGGTTTAGGCCGATCATCGAGCGCTGCATCCAGAGCCGTCCCGAGAGGCGCTTCGCCTCGGGCGTGGAGCTGATGGACGCGCTGTGCAAAGCCGGTCTCGTCCCTGGGCGTCGGGCCGGCCCCGTCCCCGGCCCGCGAACCTCGCACCTGGGAAGATGGCTTTGGGGCGTTGGCGTGGTCTTCGCCGCCGCAGCGCTGCTGGTGGTTCTCGGTAGTCGCAGCCTCACCCCCAGGAGCGTCGAGCCCGTGCAGATCGCCGCTCCCGGCGCCGCACCTGACGCCGCGGCGTGGACGGTCGTCACTGCTGCCGGGTCCGAGAAGAAGGCACCCGATGCTTCCGAGCCCTTGCATCCCAAGTTCGTGGTGGTCAAGAGAAGCGCCCTGCCTAGATTCACGAGCTCGCGGCGACCGGTGGACCTGGGCGGGTCCGACGCTTCCGTGACGCTCGTGCCCAACGCCGGCGGCGCTCATCTCGGGCAAGAGCCGGCCCTCGAGCCCCAGGCCCAGGGCATCGCGCCCGGGCTCCTGGCCGGACTGCGCGAGAGGTTGGGGCACCTCGATGGCTCGCTTGCCGCGAGGCACATCAACCCCGAGGACATCACGGGGTTCCCCGAGGCGGTGGCCACGGCTCGACGCTCCCTCGCGGAGGGTAAGGGCGACGATGCCCTGGAGGCCCTCTCCCGAGCCGAGGCCCTTGTCCTGGAGACGAGGGTCGATCGCGCCTTCGTCGATCGCCGCCTCAAACGGCTGACCGGAATGGCCAAGTCTCAGAAGCTCGCTCCAGAGGCCGTCAGGATGATCGATGAGATCTTCCCCGAGGTGCATCGCGCCTTCTTCAAAGGCGACTTCGAGCTGGCCAATGCCCACCTCGCCAGGATTCAAGAGATCCTCGCCGGGAGGGGCCGATAGCGAGGTCCCACCGCCCTTCACGCGTCGCGGAGGCTTGCACCCCCTACTCCAGCCTCACCTCGTCGCCCTCCCCGAGCCCCTCCAGAATCTCCGCATAGGTGGTGGAGGTTCGCCCCACCTTCACCGTCACCTTCTTCCCGTCCTTGAGCACCACCGAGTGCTCCCCCTTCGCTTCCTTGATCGCCCCCAACGGCGCCACGAGCACCTCCTTGGCGATCACGGTGGCCAGGTCCGCCCTGACGGTCCCTCCGGGCCGGAGCGGCTGTGAGGTGTCCTCGAGCTCCACGACCACCTTGACCTCCTTCAGGTTCCCCTGCGGGGTCGAGCCGCCCAGCCTCTCGTTGCGCGTGGTCGCGAACTCGTCTTTGGAGACGACCTTCCCCTTGAAGGTGTGGTCCGGGAACATGGTGGCGACGACCGTGGCCTCGTCGCCGACGTGCACCAACGACGCCTCGCGCTGGCGCACATAGACCGCGGCGTTGAACCTATCGAGCTCGGGGATCTCCAGGATCTTGTCTCCCGGCCGCGCCACCTTCCCCGGGACCACCTTGCCCATCGACCAGTTCAGCCGCGTGTACGGCGCATAGAGCACCCCGTCCGCGGGCGAGCGCACCTCCATCAGCGTGAGCTGGGCGCGGATCTCCTTCACCTTGTCGCTGGCGGAGTTGACCTTCAGCCGCTCGATCTCCATCGCCGCGGCCTTCTTCTTCTCGAACGCCAGGCGCTCCTTCTTGTCCAGCTCCAGCTGCAGCTCGGCCCGCGACAGGTCCACCTTGGCCTTCTCCAGGTCGATCTTCGAGATGAGGTTCACGCCCTCCACCACCGCCAGCTTCGCCAGCTCCACCGCCATCTCGTCCCGACGGATCCCCAGGGTGCGCCCGATGCCCTCGTCCTCATGCTGCTCGCGCACCTTGCGCAGGCTCGCCTCCGCCACCGCGAGCTCGGTCTCCTTCTCGCGCAGATCCTCCCCCAGGGTCCCGCGGGCGAAGGTGAGGACGACCTCCCCCTTCTTCACCTGCGTGCCGTCGGCCATCACCGACTCCACCGTCACCTGCCAGGTGTTGCGCAGCTCGGGCACGAGGATGGGGTGGCTCACCCGCGGCTCGATCTCCCCGTAGTAGCTCCCCGAGAACACCAGGTCGCCCTTGCGCACCGGCACGGTCATCTTCACCGGGATGGGGTCTGCCCCGCAGCCGGCCGCCGTCGCTACTGCGAGGCAGACGCCGAGGACTCTGCGCAGGTTTCGCGCCCTTGCCCTGGATTCACTCATGCTGCAGCGCCTCCACCGGGCTGATCCGCGAAGCGCGCACCGCCGGCCAGATGCCGAAGACCAGCCCCACGCCCACCGACAGCGCGAACGAGACGACCATCGCCGTCCAGGCGAAGGCCACCTGGAGCTCGAAGATCCACCCCACCAGGAAGGAGACCCCGAAGCCCAGGACGATGCCCATCACGCCGCCGATGAAGCAGATGAGCACCGACTCGACCAGGAACTGCTCGCGGATGTCCCGGCGGCTCGCCCCAATAGCCCGCCGCAG
>JACRCT010000250.1 GCA_016218885.1 Deltaproteobacteria bacterium
ACCACAGCCGCTACCACCAGATCGTCGAGGACCTGCAGGACGTCGCCCGCGCCAACCTCATCTTCGGCCTGCACGTGCACGTGGGCATCAAGGACAAGCAGGTCGCCCTGGCGCTGGCGAACCAGATCCGCTACTTCCTGCCGCACCTCCTGGCGCTGACCTGCAGCTCGCCGTTCTGGCGCGGCCGCAAGACCGGCCTGATGAGCTACCGCAGCCAGGTCTTCAAGCGCTTTCCGCGCACCGGCATCCCGGACGAGTTCGAGAGCCAGGAGCAGCTGCAGAACTTCGTCAACCTGCTGGTGCGCACCGGCTGCATCGACAACGGCAAGAAGATCTGGTGGGACGTTCGCACCCACTACAAGTTCGACACCGTGGAGATCCGCATCTGCGACATGCCCACCAACCTCGAGGACACCCTCGCGGTGGTGGCGCTCATCCAGGCGCTGATGGCCAAGCTGTACCTGATGTACCGGCGCAACACCGCCTGGCGCAGCTACTCGCGGAGCCTGATCGAGGAGAACAAGTGGCGCGCCGCCCGCTACGGCACCGGCGCCAAGCTCATCGACTTCGCGCTGCAGGAGGAGCGGCCCTACGCCACCCTGGCGCATGAGCTGATCAGCTTCATCTCCGAGGCCACCGACATCTTCGGCACCCAGAAGTACATGGATCGCGTGGTGCAGATCGCTCACGAGGGCACCAGCGCCCACCGGCAGATCGAGATCTACGAGAAGTCCCAGGGTGATCTGAAGGCCGTCGTCGATTGGCTGATGGAGGAGACGATGGCCGGCATCGGCTGAGACCTGGCCGACCATCCGAAGCCCCTGAGCTCAGACGCCTTTTCGGGGCCTTTAGCACGCATCGCAGGGGGGGCACGACCAGGCTGGCGTCCTCGTTGCGGATACCTGTCGAACGAGAAGGTCGATCGGATGCTGCTGTCCCAGGATCGCGAGCTGCGCGAGGCCTTCCGGCTGGGCAAGCCGGCGGCGCTGGAGCGCGTGTACCTCGCGTACGCACCTGAAGTCGGGGCCTACCTGTCCAACATGTTCCCCGCTCGCGCACGCTCCAAGGAAGCCGGGCTGGCCCCGCTGGACCTCGACTCGGTCCTCCAAGAGGTCTTCCTGCGTGCCTTCAAGGCCGACAACCGCCTGGCCTACGATGGCATCCGGCCGTACCGCGGGATGCTCTTCTCGATGGCGAAGATGACGGCCATCGACTGGATCCGTGCCCAGGGCAAGCTCGCGAGCCAGAGCATCCCGCTCGATGCCGCACCCGAGGTGGGAGCGTTGCGCGTCGAGGAGCGCAGCCCCGAGGAGCGGGCGCTGGAGTCCGAGCTGCGCGGGGTGGTCGCCGAGTTCCTGGGCAAGTGCGAGGAGGGCGATCGCCGGCTGGTCGAGCTGCGCTTCGTCGAGGGCCTGTCACAAGAGGTGGCGGCAGAGAAGCTGGGGCTGTCGCGCGGCGAGGTGCGCTGGCGCGAGAAACGGATCAAGAAGGCCTTCACCGAGCACGTCATCCAGCGCGGCTGGATGGACGCAAAGGCCGCTGGCGGAGGGGGAAGCGGCGTCGGGCTCTCGCCCACCGCGCCGAGGGCCTTGCTGCTCCTCCTGGCCTGGCTGGGGTAGACGACCATGGGACTGTGGAGCCGACACATCGACGCGCAGCTCGCGCAGTGGAGCGCCGGGGACCTCGGCGCTCCCGGCTCGCGCAAGATGCTCGAGCACGCCAAGTGCTGCTCCCGCTGCGGCGGCCTGCTCAACCGCGTCCTGCTCGCCCACCGCGTGTTCCAGGGCTCGCTCATCAAGCCGTCGGAGGAGGAGCTCTCGCTTTGGGCCTGTAGAGCAGCGGCCGTGGCCGCGGCCAGCGCGCCTCGCGAGTCCCGTGCCTGGAATCGCTCGTGGCTGATGGCGCTTGCCGGTGCCGCGGTCGCCAGCCTGCTCGTGCTCATCGTCTGGCCGCAGACCACCCTGCCCCCGGAGTTCGCGGTGCGCGGCGACGGAGTGCCCCACCCCGCAGTCCTGCGCATCTACTGCGCCGCGCCGGGCGGCGACCTCGAGGAGCTGGTCGTCGGAGGCAAAGCGAGCTGCACCGCGGGGAGCATCCTCGGCTTCGCGGTGGGCGTCCAGCGCCCGCTCCGGCAGGTGCGCCTGACCGTCTCCCTGGGCGGAAAAACCCTCGCCCAGAAGGACTTCGCGGTCACCGGCCTGCCCGGCAACGAGGAGGCGGTGGAGCTCACCGTGGCGCCGGGCGCCGGCGCCGGTCCGGTGCACGTCGAGGCGGCCTTCTCCGAGACGGTCGCCGGTCTGGACGGGAGCAAGGTCCGCCTCGCGCGCGACGTCCCCGTAGAGGGCCGCTGATGCACGCCGGGCTGCCCGTCGCTGTGGTGGCGCTCGCGGTGGCGCTCGCGCTCAGCCCCGCGACGGCGGCGCGGGCCGCGGCGGCGCGGACCGAGGCGCGAGCGCTGGTGATCGCCGTCAACGCCTCGGGCGGGCCGGGGCTCGCTCCGCTGCGCTTCGCCGATGACGACGGCCTGCGCTGGGCAGAGACCCTCACGCGCCTGGGCGTCGAGACCAGCCTGCTGACCGTGATGGACGAGGAGACGGCGCGGGTCTCGCCGCTGCCGCAGGGGACCCTCCCCGCCACACTGGAAGGTGTGCGCCGGGCGGTAGCGCGCCTGCGCGCCGCCAACGAGGAGACGAGGAAGGCCGGAGCCGTGGCCGAGACGTGGGTGGTCTACATCGGGCACGGCGTCCTCGACGAGTCGGGGCGAGCCTCCCTGACCCTCATCGACGGCAGGCTCGACCAGAAGAGCCTCTACGCCGAGGTCGTGGACGCGCTGCGCGCGGACTACGTGCACCTGGTGGTGGATGCCTGCCACGCGGCGGGGGTCGTGGGCCGGCGTGGAGCGAGCAAGGACCCTCTAGTGGCGCGCATCCGGGAGAAGCTCGCGGCCGAGGCGCTCAAGTCGCGGCCCTCGGTGGGCGCGCTCTTCGCGGAGTCAGAGGATGGCGAGACCCACGAGTGGACCCGGTTGCGCGCGGGGGTCTTCAGCTTCCTGGCGCGCTCGGCGCTGCTGGGGGCCGCGGACGTGAATGGGGACGGGGCGGTGGAGTACAGCGAGCTCGACGCCTATCTCGGGGCCGCGCTGCAGCGGGTGAACTCCTATCCGGTGCGGCTGGCGGTCCACTCCTTCGCTCCGCCCGCCGACCGCAGGAGGCCCCTGGCGCGCCTGGGCGAGCGGGCGCCGCGGCTGTCGGCGAAGGGAGAGCAGGAGGGAGAACCGATCATCGTCGAGGACGAGCTGGGCGTGCCGCTGGCCGGGTTCCACCGCGCTGCGCCTGAGCTCGTGGGGCTGCTGCTGCCCGAGCGACCCCTGTATTGGCTGCGGACCAGCAAGCAGGAGGCGAAGGTGGCGATGGCCGACGTCGGGCACGCACGCTTCGACTGGAAGCCGCGCACCCTCCAGTCCCGGGGGCCGGCGGCGGACGAGCTCGAGCGCGGGCTGCTCAACGTCCCCTTCGGGCGCGCCTTCTACGAGGGCTTCGTGTCCCGCTCGTCCCATGTCCCGGTCACGTTCGTGGACGTGCGCGAGCCCGCCGCCGCATCCACCCCGAACGAGACCCGGTGGCGCATCGAGGTCGGCGCGGGAGTGGGCTCGGCGGCGCTCGGGCTCTCCGGCGTCGGAATGGGAGCCGACGCGGCGGTGCACCGGCTCTTCGGTCCAGCCAGCGTCGGCGCGCGAGTCGGGTACGGAGTGTCCCCCAAGGCCGGTCCGGCCGAGCTCACCGTGCACCGCGGGACCTTGGAGGCCGTCGTCGGAGTCGAAGGCAGGTACAAAATCCGCCCGTTCGCGGAGCTGGGGCTGGGCTGGCTGGCCGTCGCGTTCTCTCGCGATGGGAGGTCGGTCGGAGACCCTTTGGGCCTCACCACACACCTGGCCGTCGGGGCGGGAATCCCTGCCGGGCCGGTGGAGGTGAGAATGGCCGCGCGGCTGGCCATGGATCTCGCCGAGGTGGACGGGGAGCGCAAGCCGTTCCTGGCACCGGGCGGGGAGATAGGCCTGATGTTCTAGAAGCCCGGGGTCCCGTTCGATTCCTTCGCGACGCAGGCGGCAGGCGCCGAGGGTTCGCCTCGCGCCCCGATTCTTCGTATCCTCCCGAGCCATGCGTAACGTGGAGCCCCCCCTCGCTGCGGCCCTCCTCACGGCGATCTGCATCGTTGCCTGCCTCGACCCGATCAAGTCGGCGGACCTCGAGTGCGGGAAGAATGGGTGCCTCGATGCCAGCTTGGCGGATGCCTCCCCTCCGGTCGCGGACGCGGGCACGGATGCCGGCGGTGACGCTGAGGTCCCCAGGCTCGATGCCGAGGTCCGGGACGCCGAATCGCCGGGCATCGACGCCGACCTCCCGGGCTTGGACGCCGACCTGCCGGCTCTCGATGGGGGGCCGACCGACGCCGAGGCCCCCGACGCGTCCCGCGACGCCTCATCCCCCGACGCAGCCCCCTGCACTCTCCTCTTCAGCCTGGGCTATCCGAGCGGTCAGGTGCTCGAGACGACGTGCCTGCGCGACATTCCCCACCTCAGGGCGGGCCCATGCTCTGGCGCCGACGATTGCCACCTGGACAGCCGGGCCTTCTACCCGGCCCTGACGGCGGGCTCATCGAGTCGGTGACCTCCAGAGGTCGGCTCTGGGAGTACGACGTGCGCACGGGGGCGATGCTGGTGGACGGGGGCGTCGCCCTGGCCACCGTGCCCCACCTCGCCGCTCCTGGAACCGGCGTCTGCGCCGGAAGGGCCGATGCCGGGTGCGTGCTCGAGACTCGCACCTTCCGCGTCGAGCCTGATGGCGGGGTGACCGAGGCTATCACCGCGTCGGACCTCACCGCCTCGGGCACCGCCTGGAGCTATGAAGCCTTCCCCCCCCACACCCCGCTCTCTACCCCCTTGCCCAATGGCTCGCTCCTCACCGCGCGGTATTCGCTCCTAAGCTCCGCGCCCTGCTACGGGCTGAATCCCAATGAGTGCCACTTCCAGACGCAGGCCTTCCTTCTCCTGGGCAACGGCGACACGCTGGAGTTCGTGACCTCCGCCGGGAAGCTCTTCATCCTGGACGCCGTCACGGGTAGCGCGCAGGCGGATAGCAACCGCAAGCTCTCGGAGATCCCGCGGTTCAGGGACACCGTCTGCGCCGGTCGTGCCGAGTGCCGCCTGCGCTCCCACTCGTTCACGACGGCCCCCGACGGCGGCCTCGTCGAGTCCTTCAGCGACTGAAGAGCTGACGATCAATCGCCGGAGGAGCCGGACCGCTCCAGGCGCGAGCCCTGCGCCCATTCCTCCTGGGGGCGTGGGGCATCCCGCCCGCCGAGCCGAGAAGAGAGGGACTCGAGCTCTCTCTGGCCCTTGGACTTGGCGGGCCTTCGCACCAAATCCATCAAGCCAACGACCAGGTCTGAGGGGTGCCTTCGGATAGGGGGCACGGGCGGCCGAGTCCGCCTCTTCCCAAGCACACCGACCTAACGCGACCGGAGCGCCTCTTCGGGGGAGCCGGGCGAGAGGAGACTGCCATGAAGCGCCTGGTTCTGCTGGTTCCCATCCTGGCCCTCGCCGCTGCCTGCGACCCCGAGGACGACCCCATCGTCACCGGCGGCGACGCCGGGGTGGAGGTCAACGCCTGCAGCGTGGAGGTAGACGCAAAGCTGGCCAAGTATCAGTCGGAGCTGGACAACTGGTCCGTCGCCGACCTGCCCTCGATGGCGAGCAAGCCCGCTGGCGTCTCGATCAACCACACTGGCTACGCCGGCCACTACCGCGAGCTCGCCGACAACCACCCGGGCTGCAAGGCGCAGACGGCCTATGACGGCAAGCTGTTCCTGAACACGCTCAACCAGGCCACTGTAGCCCCAGGCGTGCCAGTGCAGGGCACCGACGCCAACCTTCCGGGCTACGTCCCGGGGTACCCCTGCGCCGCCAAGGAGTACTCGATGCCCGCCGGCGTGAGCGTGGACAAGACCAAGCCCATCGTCGTCCTGGTGCACGGCAACTCGTCCTCGCCGAACTCCTGGGAGGAGTACGCGTACGACAGCTTCGCTGACGACGACCCGGAGAAGCCCGGCGTGCAGCTGGCGACGTTCTCGAAGTTCACCTTCACTCCCGAGACCACCACCCGCGAGATGCTGGCGGCCAAGCTCGTCAAGCAGGGCTTCCGCGTCATCGCCGTGGACTTCCGCACCGACGTCACCGCGACGCTCGAGGGCGCCAACCTCAAAGCCCCGCCGACCGGCGCAGGCTCGGAGGGATACGGCGACGCCATCGGCAACGTCGACCACGGCTGGTCCACGCCCATCCTGCAGTCGCTGGTGGCCGCGCTGATCGCCGCCAACCCCGAGCAGGAGATCTCCCTGGTGGGCCACTCGCTGGGTTCGACCGTCATCATGGACACCCTGCGGCGGCTCCACAACGACCACAAGGCAGGCAAGCTGGCGACCAACCCGTTCACGCGCATCCGCCACGTGGTGCTGGCCTCGGGCGCCGTGCACGGCGTGCGCGACGGCGAGTTCAACTGCGGCAACTACGACACCATGCGCGGCACGGTGAACTGCGAGATGGGCGACCGTGACAAGTGGACCGCGACCGCCTTCAACAAGATGCTCAACGGCCCCGAGGATCTCTTCACCACTCCCTGCGCCGACGGCAGCTTCGCCTACGGCCAGAAGGACCAGTGCGGCGGCAAGGCCGTGAGGTACCTCACCCTCACCATGCGCGACCCGGACACCGGCGCCCTGCAGGACGAGTTCGTCAGCATGGCCTCTGCTCGCCTGAGCATGGACATGGTGCAGAAGGACAGCACCGGCAAGATCATCGGCATCGCTGACAAGGCCTGCGTCGACAACCAGCTCGTCGAGCTCTCGGATTTCGATCCGTCGGGCTTCTTCATGGACTTCTTCAACCTGCAGGGCTTCCTCGCCAACCACTTCGGCGCCATCCGGTCCGAGACGGGGATGGGCAAGATCGTCACCAAGCTGAACGAGAAGTAGCCGACCGCTACAGCCGCGAGCGCCCGAGTGTCCGGGGGCTCGCGGCTTGACTGCCTCCCCCCTTCGTCCTTCGCCTTCCTCTCGCGAGAAACCCCATGAATGTCACCCGAGTCGTCGCGGCCGCGCTCTGCGCCGCGCTGCTGTGGATTCCGCGCGCGGCCCTCGCCCAGTCCGTCGGCATCACCCCCGGAACCGAGGCCGTCAAGCCTTTCCCGCCCCCGGCGTGGGCCATGTACTACAACCTCGAGACGGGCACCTACGTGAAGCCCATCCTCGGCATCTCTGGAGGCCTGAACCTCGAGCTGCCGCGCAACAAGAAGCCTGACGGCACCGCCGAGCCGCTGGAGAGAGTCACCACGGCGCTGGCGCTGGCCATCGTGGGCGTCGAGGGCCGCTTGCACGACTGGGCGACGCTGCACCTCGAGTTCCGTCGCGACGCGGGCAACTACGGCACCAGCGTGTGGGAGGGCACCGTCTCGATCACCTCGCTCGACAACTATCTGCGGCTCGAGCACTGGGGCTTCAAGCTCGCGGGCGGCATCGTCAGCGACCCGGCGAGCATGGACTTCTTCTCCGTGCACATGACCGACCTGTTCATGGCCGACTCGCTCAGCCGCACCCCGCTGCTCTACAGCGGCTACAACCGCGGCCAGGGGCTGCTCGCGCAGTACGAGTGGAACGGGCTCACTGCAGGCCTCTTCTTCTCTGCCGGCAGCCCGCTCTCGACGACGCTCTCCTACGCCTTCGGCGGCAACGTGAGCGGCGTGGGCTCGCTCATCACGGTCCCCGGCAGAGGCATGGAGAACGGAAACCCGGCCCCTGGGTTCGAGTTCGACGCCCTCTGCCCCTCCCTCTCCTTCGACAGCAGCCACTTCTCGGCGCGTGCCAACGTCCAGCTCCACTGGGTCAACCTCAACAACCGCAGTGAGGAAGACGTCGGCCTGCGCGGCGAGCTGTACCGCTTCGGGGTCAAGGGGAAGGTCTGGCAGGACCGAATCCAGCCCTTCTTCAACCTCGCCTACCGCCGAAACGACATGATTGACCAGAACACGGTGGACCCGACGACGCTGGACCCGAAGTCGTTCCAATCGATGGTGGTCTCCGGCGGTATCGACCTGAACCTGCTGGGCGCGAGCGGGGTGGGCGCCAACTACGCCTATGTGCGAAGGAAGCAGGGAGCGCTCGACACCAGCGAGTGGCACTACCTGAACTTCGGGGCGACCTACTGGTTGGTCGACAGCGTCTCGGTGAGCCTGCGCTACTCCAAGCTCATGACATTCACGGACGGCAGGGTGGCTGACAACAACCCCGACAAGGACTCGTTCTTCCTGGTGCTGCGGCTGGTGATCTAGCGCTGGGGGCTCCCCGAGCCCGCCGTTCGGCGGCCTGGGAATCCAGGCCCAGGTCGCCCGCGCGGCCGCATGGACGTGCGTTGCACCGTTTTTGGAAACAAGCTCCTACCACTCCACGCTCACGTGATCCGGAGAGGAATCCCATGAAGGCGTCCCTCAAGGTCGGGCTGGCGCTGATCTTCTGTTACCTGGTGGCCTGGCTCGACCGGATGGCCATCAACATGACCATCCTCTCCATGGGCGAGGACTTGCACATCGGCCCGGACCGCATCGGCTGGGTCCTGAGCGCCTTCTTCCTGGGCTATGCGCTCTTCCAGATCCCCGGCGGAGCGCTGGCCGATCGCATCGGTCCGCGGCGGGTGATCCTCATCGCCCTGGCCTGGTGGTCGGTCTTCACCGCGCTCACCGGTGTCGCGGGGAGCCTGGCGTCCATGCTGGCCATTCGCTTCCTCTTCGGCATCGGCGAGGGCATCTTCCCGGCCTCGGTGTGGAAGGTGCTGGGCAACTGGTTCACCCGAAAGAACCGCGCCACCGCCAACGCCTTGGTGCTCTCCGCCATCGCGCTCGGCCCGGCGCTGACCCCCCTGCTGCTCGCCCCGATGCTCGCGCGCTGGGGCTGGCGAGCGTGCTTCTGGGCCCTGGGCACCTGCGGCCTCGTATGCCTGGTGGTCGTCTACCGCTTCGTGGCCAACTCCATCCACGAGGGCCGCGACGTGAAGCCCGAGGAGCTCTCCGAGTACGAGGCCGACACCCGCTCCGAGGCCGCCAACGCCGAGGGCAACCTGGAGAAGTCCACCTTCGGTGGCCTGCTGCGAA
>JACRCT010000233.1 GCA_016218885.1 Deltaproteobacteria bacterium
GAGGTGCGCCAAGGGTGCCAGGTCGCCGGAGGCGCCGACCGAGCCGCGTTCGGGCACCACCGCGACGATGTCCCGGTTGAGCAGCTCCACCAGCAGCTCGAGCGTCGACGGGCGGATGCCAGAGAAGCCCTTGGCGAGCACGTTGGCGCGCAGCAGCATCAGCGCCCGGGCCTCGGCATGCGGCAGCGGCGCCCCCACTCCCGCTGCGTGCGAGAGGATCAGGTTGCGCTGCAGGGCCTTGAGGTCGGACCTGGCGATGCGCACCTCGGCGAGCGTCCCGAAGCCGGTGTTGACCCCGTAGACAGGGGCATCGCCCTCGGCCACGCGGTCGACCACTGCGCGGGACGCCGCAACCCGCTGTGCCGCCGTGGGCGCGATCTCCACCCGCTCGCCTCCGCGGGCCACGCGCTCCACGTCCTCCAGGCTGAGTGTCTCTCCATCGATGTGGACGGTCATGGATGTCGTTCCTGGCTGGGGGAAAGTGGGGGCGGACCTTAGCACGAGGCTGCGCGGCGCACCCCGTGGGGGCGAGTTGGAAGGCGTCCGATCGCTCGCCAGCTTGGCAGGCAGGCGTGCCTGGCTTCGAGGGGCGCGTGGAGGGGGGCTCGTGAGAGCGCGATGGGCCTTGGGAGAAGTCGCTCTTCTGCTTGGTGCGGCCGGCTGCGAGATCTACCCCTATGTGCCGCCGGAGCCCGAGCCGTGTCTGGTTTGCCGGGCTGGCGAGGCGCTGTGCGGCGGACGATGCGTGAATCCCGCGACCGATCCCGCTCACTGTGGCCGCTGCGATCAGAGGTGCGCTCTCGACGAGGTCTGCAGCCAGAAGGCGTGCACCCGGCAGTGCGCGCCGGGCTTGCGCGCCTGCGAGGGCGCCTGCACCGATCTTCAAAGCGACGCAGCCAGCTGCGGGGCCTGCGGCAAGGCTTGTCCCCGCGGCTTCGCCTGCTCGTGGGGACGATGCGAGCCCGTGTGCCGCGAGGGGCAGACCCGCTGCGACTCGACCTGTGTCGATCTGGGGTCGGATCCTGAGCACTGTGGCGGGTGCGGCCGAGCCTGCCTCGCCGGAGCGTGGTGCCTCGAGGGTGATTGCACGGTTCCCTGAGCAGCCCTGGTCGCACCACTCCGCATGGTTTGACCGGAAGAGGTGGGCGCACATACCATCTCTGCCCTTCGGCGCAGGGGATGGGAGGGTGGGGCCGCGTGCAGGGGAGACCCGACGCACCTTCAGGAGAGGTCGGCGTGCGCGGCGCTCGCGCCCGGGCGCTCGTGTTGCTGCTGCTCCTGACTCTTGCGGCAGCCTTGGCGCAGGGCCACCTGAGCGGGCTCCCGCCGATCGAGTGCCCCAACGCTGTAGCGGTGCCAGGCCAGCCCTCACGGGTGCGATGCGAGGAGGGCCTGGAGTCGAAGACGAGTGCCGCGTTGCCGCTGGGCGTCCGGCGCTCCCTGGGGCTGCACACCGATCTCAACTCGCTCACCGCCGAGGACTTGGAGTCCCTGGCCGGAATCGGGCCCAAGCTGGCGCGACAGGTGGTCGAAGAGCGCACACGGCGGGGCGGGTTCGAGTCGGTGGACGAGCTGGCACAGGTGAAGGGGATCGGGCCGGCTCGGCTGGCAGCCCTGCGCGTCGTACTAGAGCCCCCTGGTCGCTAGGTGTAGATTGGGCCCCTCGATTTTCCCATGTGGAGGCAGGCTCCCCGTGCAGATCTCATGCGAGCGGTGCAACACGGTCTACGTGCTGGACGACAAGCTCATTCCGCCTAGCGGAGCGCCGGTGCAGTGCACCCGGTGCGGGCTGGTCTTTACCGCCAAGCCTCCGGCAGGAGCGGTGAGCAGTCCTCCCCCTCCCAAGCCCACCGCACCGCCTCCCAGCGCTGCCGCTCGCTTGCCCACACCCATCGCACCGCCTTCGGGAGCGCTTCCCCCCGGAGGGGACCGGCGCGCCACCATGATGTTCGGAGGAGGCAACGTTCCGGTCCCGCCTGCGCAGGCCTCGCCCAACGCGACCATGATGTTCGGAGGAGGCAACGGTCCGGTCCCGCCGCCGCAGGCCTCGGCCAATGCGACCATGATGTTCGGAGGAGGCGACGTCCAGGCCCCGCCTCCGCAGGCCTCGCCCAACGCGACCATGATGTTCGGCGGGGCGCCGGTGAGCCCCCCGGCGGCGAAGGCGCCTGCTGCGTCGCCGCCTCCTGCGCCCCGGCCCGTCTCCGCGCCCATTCCCGCCAGCCCTGTGTCCGACGCTCGCATGACGCAGATGTTTGGCTCTGCGCCGGTTCCCCTCCCATCCCAGGCTTCTCCGAACGCGACCATGATGTTCGGAAAGGTCGAGCATGCCCCAGCCGCTCCGACGGCTCCCGCTGCACGGCCGGCGCCGGCGCCAATGGCCTCTCCTTCGAGCACCATGATCTTCGGCGGGACCACTCCGGGGGCTGCGACCGCCATGTTCGGCGCCGTGCCGCCGTCTGCCCCCCCGGGACCGCCTCCCCCAGCTGTCGTGCCGCCCTCTCCAGTCGCCGGCAACGCGGCCTCGACGATGATGTTCGGCGCCGTGGCCGGCTTGCAGGCGCCAGAAGGCGAACGCGCTCCGGCGCTCGAGATGCCAGCGGTGCCGCCCGCCCCCGGCCGGGCTCCGGCCCGCCGCCCCGCACAAGCGGCCGCGCCCCTGCAGGTCCCGGCTCCAGCCCCAGTCGCGCCTGCACCTGTCGATCAGACGCAGATGGGGGCGGACAGAGCTGCTACCGATCCCGGGGTCGCCTCCGGGCCCGTCCCCTCGTGGATGGCATCAACGACCGAGCCCTCCGTCGATGCGACGCTCCCCACCGGCCCGGCCTTCGCCCATCGGCCTGCTCCGGCGGCGACCGCTCCACGTCCTCGGGCCGTACCCACTCAGCCCCCTGCGCCCCTGTCGATGCCTAGGTCCCCCGAGGCGGGGCTTCCCGGCATGAGCGGCCCCCTGGTCGGCTCCCAGACGATGGAGCTGCAGATGACGCTCAAGCGCCGGCAGCGTCTGCTGCCGGTGGTGGTCGGCGTGGTGGTGGGGGTGGCGATCCTCGCCGGAGCCGTCGGCCTCTACTTCAAGCTGCGGACTCCGCCGGCCGACTCCATGCTGGTGGCGGAGGACGAGAAGGCGCTGCTGCTGCTCAAGCGCGACGACGAAGGGTCGATCGCCAAGGCCATCGAAACCTGGATGAAGCTCGAGAAGACGGCACCCGAATTCGTGCCCTTCAAAGCCAACCAGCTGATCGCCTCGGTCTTCGTCACCCAGAGCCTGCGCGACGATCTGAGGCGCTACACCGCCCAATACAACGACCTGAACAAGCAGCGCGAGAAGCTCGAGACCAAGAAGGCGCCCGCCGACTGGTTGGAGCGGGCCAAGAAGCTGCGTGAAGAGATGGTCCAGCTGAAGGCCAAGGTCGATCCCCTGCAGGATCAGGCAGCTCGTCAGGACGAGACCTCGAGCGACCTGCTCAAGAAGGCCAAGACCCTGGTCGAGAAGCTCGGCCTCGGCGGGGACGGACCTGCGGTCTTCCGCGCCTCGGCGCTCTACTACGGCTGCAAGGGGCACGAGTCGGCAGAGAAGCTGGCCGAGGTCTACCGCACGGTCCCGGACAAGCGGGCCGTCCTGCACGACCCGCAGCGGGCCTTCGCCGATCTGGCCATCGCCGCGCGCTACGCTCAGCAGCGCATCACGCCCGGCGATCGCGACAAGGGAGTGGCGGCGGCGGAAGCGGCGCTCAAGAAGGATCCCCAGCTGCTGCGGGCCCACGTTTTCCTGGCCAAGATCTACCTTGCCAACCGCGAGTTCGAGGCGGCACGGGCGGAGACTGAGAAGCTGCTCGGGAAGAATCCGAACCATTCAGCTGCAGCCCGCCTGAAGGTGGAGATCGACGAGGCAGAGGCGCAGGCTGCTTCGAAGTCTGCCTCGGAGAAGGCCACGGAGTGACTGGGGCGCCCGTTGCCCACGCTGGATAGCCCCGTTCCCATCGCTCGCTGAGCGCCACGCTGCGCTGCGTCAGCCGGCCCGTCTCTTGCTCCCCCTATCCGAGAACCGGAGGGCGAGAGGAGAGGGGGCGGCGATGGCGGTGGTCCTTTGGGGCTCGGTGCTCCTGCTCCTCCACACGTATCTGTTCTACCCGCTCTCGCTCCTGCTCTGGGACGCGGGGCGGCAGGCGGTGGAGCTGCGCCGCTACCTCGTCAAGGGGAGAGACCGGCGCCGCCGCCGGGGTGCGGCGTTCACTCCGTCGGTGAGCCTCATCATCCCAGCGCACGACGAGGCGGAGTGCATCGGGGCCAAGCTCGACAACAGCCTCTCGCTCGACTACCCGGACGACAAGCTGGAGATCGTGGTCGGAAGCGATGGCTCGTCCGACGGCACTGACGAGATCGTCTCCGCCTGCCCGGATGGGCGGGTGCGCCTGTCGACGGCCCCGCGTGGGGGCAAGGTGGCCGTGCTCAACCGCTGCGTGCCGGCAGCATGCGGAGAGATCGTGGTGCTCACCGACGCCAACACGATGATCGATCGGCGGGCGCTGGGCGCCTTGGTACGCCACTTCGTGGACCCGGATGTGGGGGCGGTGTGCGGCCGGCTCAAGCTCTACAATCGCCGGCGCAAGGAGTACGAGGAGAGCGTCTACTGGTCCTACGAGACGCTGCTCAAGCACTACGAGGGCCAGCACGGAGCGGTGCTGGGGGCCAACGGCGGGCTCTATGCCATGCGGCGGACGCTCTTCGAGCGGCTCCCACCGGACACGGTGGTAGACGACTTCGTGATCCCCCAGCGGCTGCTCGAGCGCGGCTACCAGGTCGACTGGGAGCCGGAAGCGGTCGCCTACGAGGAGACCACCGAGGACTACTCGCGCGAATTTGCGCGCCGGGCCAGGATCTCGGCGGGCAATTTCCAGGCGCTGGTGCGCCATGGGGGCCTGCTGTCCCCGTGGCGGCGGCCGTTCGTGTCCTATGCGTTCTGGTCGCACAAGGCGCTGCGCTGGTTTGCCCCATTCCTGCTCGCCTTGGCCCTGGTCTCCAACGCCCTGCTCGCGCCCTGGAGCCCGTTCTACGCGTTGCTGTTCGCCGTCCAATTGGCCTTCTACGGGCTGGCCCTGGCCGGCACGAGCAAGCTGCTGACCGGGCCCCTGAAGCGGGTGGCGAGCACGGCCCGCTACTTCGTCTCCATGAATCTGGCGTTGGCGGTGGGCTTCTGGCGCTTCGTGCGCGGGAGCCAGGGCGCAGCCTGGGAGAGGACCGCGAGGAGCTAGAATGCTGGCCGTCGACCTTCGGCGGTTAGCTTGTGATGGATGGCTCGTGGCCAATAGAAGAGCAAAGCCCCCATGCCCCCTCCCTACGAACGACAAGTCTTCGTCTGCACCAACGAGCGGCCGGCGACTGACCCCCGCGGCTGCTGCAAGGACAAGGGCTCCGAGCAGGTGCTCTCCGCTCTGAAGAAGGCCCTCAAGGACCAGGGCCTTGCGGGGAAGGTGCGCGCCAATGCCTCGGGGTGCCTTGACGCCTGCAGCCAAGGCGTCTCGGTGGTCGTCTACCCGGAGGGGGTCTGGTACGGGAAGGTCTCGCAGGCCGATGCCGAGGAGATCGTCGCCTCGCACCTCGTCGGAGGCCGGCCCGTCGAGCGGCTGCGGATGGACCTCGGCGCGCTGAAGAAGGTCCCCAAGGCAGAAAAATAGGGCGAGCGGTGGCTCAGAATGCGAAGGTCGGGCTAGCGCTTCTCGAGCTCGACCAGCCGCATCAGGGCCGAGTCGACCTCCTCGAAGCCGCTGCGCTTGAAGAAGGAGCGTTGGCCGCTGGCGCGATCGGGGTAGGTGAGCAGGTCAACGCGCTTGGCCGAGAGCGCCTTGGCTCGATCGACCGCGGCGCCGATGAGCTTGGTGCCCACGCCCTTGTTGCGCCATGCCTCGGCAACCACCAGCTCGTCGATGGTGGCGATGCGTCCGCGCAGCCGCAGCTGGGGACGGTGGGAGAGGCTGATGAAGCCGATGGGGCGATCCAGGTGGTCGACCGCCACGAAGACGTCGATCTCCGGATGATTGAGCACCCACAGCTGCGTGTTGGAGTCGGCCGCGTTGTCGTAGCCCAGCTCCTTGAGCAGAACCGCGAGCGCCTGTTGGTCGCCCCGTCTTGCCTGCCGGATCTTCACGAGTTCGCTCAAGTCGCGCGCCCTCTCGTCAGCTCGCTGGTATCTTAGCGCGCGCTCGCGGGACCCCGAAATTTCTTGCCTTCCCGCGCTTTTCGAGCCTTCGAGACCCGACTCCCACCATGCTCCCCAAACTCCTCTTCGCCACACCCGCGGGCACCGTTCTCGAGCACCCGAACCTGCTCGCCATCGGCCGCGCCGGGGACGATCTCCTGGCCCCTGCGGAGCCTCCGGTCGCCCTGCCTCCCCACGGGAAGCTCGTTCACCTCCCAGGTCGTCGCCCTGTCGGGTTCAACCCCGAGACGGGCGCGGTGGAGGTGTTGGGGCGCACCAGCGCGGGAGTCGGCCGCCGCACCTTCACGCCGGATGCGGTGGCCGCGGTTCTGCCGCCAGGCTGGACCCGGACGTTCCTGCCCGCGACGCGACGGGACTCCGGGCCCCCGCTGCCGCAGTGGGCCTACGCCGCTTCCGGCTGGGGCGAGCGCGGCCCGGTCGTCTGGGCCATGCGCACCGATCAGCGCAACCACTGGGATCCCTCGCGGTTCTCCACGCCGGATCTCGAGCGCCGCGTCGCTGGGCTGCTTGCCGAGCTTCCCGGCAACCGGGTGCTCACGCAGCTGCAGCGCTGCGCGCTCGAGTATCGCTGCTTCACCGCTCAGAACATCTTCTACGAGCGCGACGAGGGAGGGCTCCCCGGCTCGACCGGCTGCAACGCCCGCTGCCAGGGCTGCATCAGCCAATCCCGCCCCGGAGGGCCCAAGGCCTCGATGGAGCGCATCCCCGCGCCGCCGTCTGCGGAGGAGCTGGCAGAGATCGGTGCCCGCCATCTGGCTCGCGCGCGCGGACGGGTGATGGTCAGCTTCGGGCAGGGTTGCGAGGGCGAGCCGCTGACGCGTGCGACGGTCCTCGCCAAGGCCATCGGCCTCATGCGGCGCCGGACCGGGCGCGGCTCCGTCAACATCAACACCAACGGCAGCCTGACCGAGGGGCTCGACGCGCTGCTGGGAGCGGGGCTCGACGCAGTGCGGGTGAGCCTGAACTCCGCCCACCCCGACCTGTACGAGGCCTACTACCGGCCCCAGGGCTACGGTCTTCGCAACGTCGAGCGCTCGATCGCTCTGGCGCGCCGACGAAAGGCCTACATCGCGCTCAACCTGCTCATCCTCCCGGGAGTGACCGATCGCGCGGGGGAGGTGGACCGGCTCTCGCGCCTCATCGTCAAGCACCGGGTCGACCAGCTCCAGGCGCGCTCGCTGTGCATCGATGCCGACGACTACGTGAAGCTGGCGCGCGGCGTCGGGGCTGGCGGAGCGCCGATGGGAGTGCGGGCCATGCTCTGTGCCCTGCGCCGAGCTGCGCCGTGGCTGGTCGTCGGGAACTTCGCCCGCGGCATCTGTGAGCGCCGAAAAAACGATGGCTCGGACCTTCCTCGAAACGAGGCAAGCCCGAGCCAGCGATGAGCTTCGCTATCGTCGCCTACTCGGTGGCTTTCATCTCGCCGATGGGCTTCATCTTGCGGTCGAAGGTGCGGACGATATCGCCGTGGTTCGCCGTCATGTGCAGGGAGTATCCCCAGACTTGACCGTCCTTGCGAATCGCGTCGATCTCCACCTTTGGCCCTTCGCCCTCGTCGCAGAGGCACTTGCCCGCTTTGGAGATGTTCTTCATCTCCGCCTTCGCCGCGCCGACAAGGGCAGGATCGTTCAGCGCGCGCGCCAGGCTTCTGGTCGGGATGGCCTCGTGGGCGAAGCCCTCGCGCAGATCGCAGATGCCGCTCTCGCTGTCGAAGCCTTCATACAGGGCGCGCATCTTGAGGTCTTCGTTGGGCAGGGCATCGAACTCGTCCGGGGTCGTCGGAGCCTTCTTCGGCGGTTCCAACCCGAGCTTCGCCGGAGCCACTCCGGCGTCGAGGAGAGTCCTCTGGAGATAGGCGCGGGACTCGTTGCTGTCGAACCTGCTGACGCCTTCCTGGTACAGCGCCACGAGCTTGTTGACGACGGGCTTGGCTTCCGTCGGCTTGAGGTCGTCACCCAGCACCTTGAGAGCCTCGATTTCCTTGCTGTCGAGCTTCCCATCGTCCTTCTTCGTGAACAGCTCAAGAACTCGGCCCAGCTTGGAAGCGTTGATGGTCGTCATGCCTGCCTCCTGAACGTTGAGGGGATTCGACACCGCTTGGTTCTACTCGGGCGGTCATGGTGCCGCAAGCACGGCCTGAAGCCCTCAAGCACCGAAGGTCGTCGCCTCGCGCCGCAGCAGGGAGGGCGCTCACCCATGGATACGCGAGGCTCAAGGCTCCGGTGCGTCAGTGCTCGGGGCAGAGGGCGCGCTCCGGGACTCTCGCGCCGTCGCTGAGCGGGTACCGGACGCAGTGAAATTCCGGCATCGCGCAGGAGCGATTCTCCATCCATCATTGACCCGACGACGACTTCACGGTTCTTCATCTTCCTCGAGGAACCAAGGGGTGGAGGGCGAGGTGTGTCATGTCAGGCATCGCGGTTGGAATCGACTTCGGGACTTCGAACACCACCATCGCGCTCGCGCCGGCCGACCGGGACGGCCCGGCACGCATCTTCGAGGTGGACCCCGAGGCCGAAGATCCCCGCCTGCTGCGGAGCGTCCTCTTCTTCCCCGGGGAGAGCACAGACATCCTTGCCGGGGCTCCCGCCATCTCCCGCTACCTCGGCGAGGGCGGAGGACGGCTGCTGCTCTCGGTGAAGACCTTCCTCTCCTCGCCGCTGTTCCGCGTCACGGAGATCCGCCGGGAGCCGTGGACCCTGGAAGAGCTTGTCGCGGAGATCCTCCGGCCGATGCGCGAGCGCATCGAGCGCGCCTGTGGCGCCAAGGTCACGCGCCTGGTGCTGGGCCGGCCCGCGGTCTTCTCCCCAAATCCCGACGAGGACGCGCTCGCCGC
>JACRCT010000234.1 GCA_016218885.1 Deltaproteobacteria bacterium
ATCTCCATGCCCAGCCTGGACGACGTCGTCAACATCACCCTGACCACCGAAGCCGCCCAGGTCTCGCGCGCCGGCTTCGGCACGATGCTCATCCTCGGGAGCAGCAACCGGTTCTCCGACCTCACCAGGTCCTACCAGAGCACCGCCGCCATGCTCGCGGATGGCTTCCTCGCCGATGACCCGGAGTACGTCGCCGCGCAGGTCGCCTTCGCCCAGAACCCGTGCCCGACGTCGGTGAAGGTCGGGCGCCGCACGCACCTGCCCGCGCAGAGCTGGCGCGTCACCCCGACCGCCCGAAACAGCACGGTCTACAAGTTGGTGGTCGACGGGGTCGAAGCGGCCTTCACCTCGGATTCCTCGGCCACCGTTGCCGAGATCGTCACGGGGCTGAAGTCCGCAGTCGACGCGCTGGCCCCCGCCGCCTGGGTCATCAGCACGGCGTACGCGGTCGGCGCCAAGCGTAAGAACGACACCAACAAGGTCTACGAGTGCATCACCGCCGGGACCAGCGCCGGCAGCGGGGGGCCGACGGGCACCTCGCAGGACATCACGGACGGGACCTGCCATTGGCGCTACGTCACGTCGGTCCTCTCCACCACCGACAATGGCACGAGCTTGGACCTCGTCGACCCAATCGCAGGGGAGTGGCACCGCCTGGCGCCGAACGACCTCAACCTGCTGCAGGTCGTGCAGAGCCACGCGGACGCAGGGATCGCTACCGACCTTGCCGCCATCGTGCTCTTCGACCCCGACTGGTACGGGCTCGTGCTCACCACCGGGAGCCCCGCCGAGGTCGCCGCCTGCGCAGCCTGGGTCGAGTCGGCCAAGAAGCTCTACATGACCCAGTCCCAGGACTCGGCCATCGTGAGCAGCGCCACCTCCGACATCGCCACCACCCTCAAGGCGTCCGCCTACGCGCGCACCGCCCCCTGGTTCCACCCCGACAACGGTGTCTTCATCGACGCAGCCATCTTCGGGGCCTGTCTGCCGCTCGATCCGGGCTCCGAGACCTGGGCCTATCACACCCTCGCCAGCGTCCCGGTCGTGGCGCTGACGCCCTCCCAGCAGAACTACGCCACCGGCACCGCCGCCGCCGCCTACGGGGACGGCAAGGCCTGCAACATCTACGTCACCATCGGGGGAGTGAGCTGCACCTGGGGCGGCCTGGTCTCCGCCCGTGAGTTCATCGACAAGGTCCGCGGCTGCGACTGGTACCGATCGGACATGCAGGCCAACATCTTCGAGCGCGTCGTCGCCGCCTCGAACGCCGGCCGGAAGCTCCCCTTCACCGACGAGGGGATCTTGGTCATCAAGGCGGCGATGGGCCTGACCAACGCGGCGGCCCTCGAGCGCGGCTTCCTCTCGAGCTCCCCCGCGCCCTACGTCACCGCCCCCCGGGCGAGCGCCGTCACCAGCGCCAACAAGCAGGCCCGTCGGCTGACGGACGTGAAGGCCGGCGGCGTCATCGCTGGCGCCATCCACGAGATCGCGATCACCGCGGTCTTCACCTACGCCTAGGCCGGCTGCCTGAGCCCAGGTTCCCCTCCACCTACCACCTGACGAGGACCGACCATGCAGCCCTTGGCCTACGACCCGAAGAAGGTCGCCAGCAACTTCATCGGCAACATCATCACCGGCTACGCGAAGGACAAGAAGATCAAGGTGTCCTTCGCCGAGGACACCTGGTCGCTCTACGTCGGCTGCGACGGCGACTTCACCCGCGTCGTGAATCGCAACGAAAGCGGCGAAATCACCATCAGCTTGGCCGCGAGCTCTCCGAGCAACGACGTGCTCGCCGCCGCCTGGGCGCTCGACAAGCAAACCGGGCAGGGCAGCGGAGCATTCAACGTTGAGGACTTCAACGGCACCAGCCTGTTCGGGGCCGTCGCCTGGGTGAAGAAGCTACCCGACCTCGAGCGTGGCAAGGAGCTCGGGGAGAACGAGTGGGTTCTCTCGTTCGGCAAGCCCAACGTCGTGTTCCTGGGCGGCAACTACTCCACCTAGGCAAGGACCAACCACCTCTGGCCACAGAAGCGCGGCCGAGCGCATCGCATGTGCGCTCGGCATAGGAGACCGAGACCATGAGAGCGACCGAAACCAAGGTAGTCGGCGGCCATACCTACGCCGTCTCACAGCTCCCGGCGAGGCGCGCCGGGGAGCTGTTCGTCAAGCTCGGGCGCCTGGGGGGACCGTCGCTGCTCGAGCTGATAAGCCGAGGGAGGGACCTCGACCGCGACGTGCGAGCGCTGGCCCCGGTGGTCGTTCTCCTCTTCGACCGCATCCCGCCCGGGGAGTTCACCGCCATCGCCGACGAGCTGCTCTCGACCGCCACCCGCGACGGGAAGCCCCTCGCAGACACCGTGGACCTGGTTTTCCAGGGGCAGCTCTTCAACATGATGCAGGTGCTCTGGTTCGCCATCGTGGTGAACTTCTCCGATTTTCGCGACGGCCTCGCAGGGCTCCTCGGGCCCGCGATGGCGGACGAGAGATCCGAGGATACGACCACCTGAACTGGTACTTCTGGCGCCCCATCGTCTACGGGGCCCTGACGTTCTCCGAGGCCGAGACCCTCGCGTCTCTTCTGGACCTGGCCGAAGCGAACGACGCCCTCGACGCCAAAGCCGAGATCGAAGCCCCTCCTCCCCACGCTGACTGACCATGCTCGTTCGAGAACTCTACGCGAAGCTCGGCCTCAAGACGGACAAGGCGTCCCTCTCGTTCGCCCAGCGGTCGCTGACCGAGATCAAGAGCGGGCTCGACCTCATCGTCGGCGCCGCCAAGGTGGCAGCCAAGTTCCTGAGCAACATGGTGAGCGAGACGGCGGGCTACGCCGTCGAGGTCCATCGTGTCTCGCAGATGCTCGGGATCTCCGCAGACGCTCTGCAGAACCTTCAGGAGGCAGCTGACGACGCGGACGTCTCCACTGGCGCGCTCCACATGGCGATGCGGCGGCTCGCCATGAGCGGCGTGAAGGACGTCGAAGGGGAGATGTACCGTCTGGCGGACCGCTTCGCGGCAATGCCAGCGGACGGCAGGCGGGCCGCGCTCGCCATGGAGCTATTCGGTCGAAGTGGCGCGGAGCTGCTGCCCATGCTCACCAAGGGCAGCGCGGCCATGAGGGAGTCAGCCGAAGCAGCCCAGGAGATGGGCTCCATCATGGGAGAGGACGCCCTTGAAGCTGGGCTCGCCTTCCACCGGAACATGAAGGACCTGCACCAGCGGGTCGAGGGGCTGCAGCGCTCCATCGCCGGGCCCTTCCTCAAGACCCTCTCCAAGGTCCTCGAGCGGCTCAATGCCTGGCTCACGGTGAACAAGAAGGTCATCACGCAGGGGATGGAGAAGGCCATCAGCGTGGTCACCGACCTGCTCCGTTCGCTCTACGTTGTGGGGCGGACCGTCGTTCAAGGGTGGGAGGAGCTCGCCAAGA
>JACRCT010000235.1 GCA_016218885.1 Deltaproteobacteria bacterium
CCAGACCCCATCCCGCCCTGCGTGAGCTGATCGAGCAGGCCAAGGCGCAGATCGTCATCCACGGCCACTCGCATGTGCCTGACGTCCAGGAGCTGGGGGGCGTGCTCTACGTGAACCCGGGAAGCGCCGGGCCCAAGCGCTTCCAGCTTCCGCGCTGCGCGGGGAGGATGACCATCGAGGGGCGCCGGGTGAGGGTCGAGCTCTTCGACCTGGAGCGTCCTGGCTTGGCGCCGCTTCGTGCCGAAAGATGGACGGCACCGCTCGACGCTCGCTGAGCTGCCGATAGCGAAGTCGCGAAGGCTGGTTCCGTGAATGGCTCGACGCTGCGTCGAACCCCGCACCAGTGCGACGCGGCGACGTGCGCAGCCACGCTGCGAGTCGCTGCAGGCGAGGAGGGGCTGGTCTCGCGCAAGCTTTCCTGTGTATCCTCGCCGACACTCTCGGTGGCTGTGACCGAGTCGCCATTCGAAGCAGGAGGGGGGCGAGATGTCCAAGCGCAAGTCGGGGTACGTGCGTCCATTCATCGCGAGCGCCATGGTTGCTGAGCTGGCTGCCTGCCATTGCGGCCCGGAGCCGACGACCTGCGAGCCGCGGACCTGCGCGGCCCTCGGCGCCGCTTGCGGTCAGGCCGCGGACGGCTGCGGTAGGACGCTCGAGTGCGGTGTGTGTGCCGCGCCTGAGTCCTGCGCAGGCGCAGGAGCCGCGAATCAGTGCTCGGCGATCCTCCCGCCCGATCCCTCGACGGTGGCTCCGCCTCTCGATCCCACGGTGCCCACCGACTTCGGCGGCTCGCTGGAGTTTCTCTACACCGGCGACAACCCCATTCAGCCTGGCGTGGCCCCAGGCACGCTGGACCCGTCCCGAGTCGCGCTCATCCGCGGCAGAGCCCGCTCCGCCGATGGCTCGCCGCTCTCCGGCGTCGCTGTCGAGGTCCTCAATCATCCGGAGCTGGGGAGCACCGTCTCGCGGGCTGACGGGATGTTCGACCTGGTCGTGAACGGCGGCGGCCCGGTCATCCTGCGTTACCGGCGCTCCGACCGGCTGGAGGTCCAGCGACGCATCCACACGCCGTGGAGGGACGTTGTCTGGGCACCGGACGTGGTGTTGATCGCCGAGGATTCAGCCCTGACCGCTCTCGCCGTGGGCGCTGCCGAGGCCCAAGCGGCCCAGGCGACTCCGGTCACCGACGAGGATGGTCAACGGCGCGCCACTCTGATCCTTGGGCCGGGCACCACGGCAACCCTGAAGATGCCCGACGGGGCTCGCCGGCCGCTCGACTCCATGCACGTGCGCCTCACAGAGTACACGGCGGGTGCGAACGGGCTCCAGCGGATGCCGGGCGATCTGCCGCCCCAGAGCGCCTACACCTACGCGCTGGAGCTGACCGTCGACGAGGCCCGCGAAGTTGGCGCGGTGGGGGTCGAGCTCAGCAAGCCTGCGGCGCTCTACGTGGACAACTTCCTCGGCTACCGCGTCGGCGGCGGCGCTCCGGCCGGCTCCTACGACCCGCAGGCCGGACGGTGGTTCGCCGAGCCGAATGGAGCCATCGTCAGGGTCATCGCTGCCACGGCGGGGCTGGCCGAGATGGACACCGATGGCGATGGCGAGGCCGACTCACCCGCGGTGCTCGCCGGGCAGGGCATCGACGAGCCTGAGCGAAGGCAGGTGGCGGCGAGCCTCACCGCCGGCCAGAGCTACTGGCGGGTGCCCCTCGAGCACTTCTCTGCGTGGGACGTGAACTGGGCCTTCGCCTGCCAGAAGGACGGCGAGGGCAATGCCGAATGCGTCCCGCCCATGATCGATCAGCCGTGGAGCCGGCCAACGACCTGCCAGGCGGAGTATCCGGGCTCGATCATCCGCTGCCAGGACCAGGCGCTTGGCGAGAGCATCCCGGTCACGGGAACGCCCTTCCGCCTCGTCCACTGGAGCGACCGGGCCGACCCCAGCAGCCACAAGATGCGGATCATGCTCAGTGGGAGCACCGTCGCTCCCAGCCTGACGCGGATACGCCTATCGGTTCGGATCGCAGGCCAGACGTTCGATAAGGAGCTCTCACCAGAGCCGAACCTGTTCCACCTCTTTGAGTGGGACGGCAGGGACGGCTACGGCCGCCCGGTGCAAGGGAGCCAACCGGTCACGATTCTGGTGGGCTACGTCTATCGGCGGGTGCCCGTCGAGCCCGGAGAGGGGACCCGGTTCGGCGACTTCTCCGACGCGGCCATCACGGGGGACTCGAGCCGCAACGAGATCGAGATCTACCGGGCGTGGAAGGGGCGGCTCGGCTCCTTGCGTGCAGGGGCCCTGGGCCTGGGCGGCTGGGATCTGGACGTGCACCATGTGTACGACCCGGCGACGCGCAGGCTCCATTTCGGCAGTGGCGGGATGCTGGCTGCGGAGAGCCTGCCATTGGTGATCCGCGCCTTCGCGGGCACCGGCGTCGCGGGCAGCGACGGAGACGGCGGTCGTGCGGTCGAGGCGGCGCTCGCTCGACCATCGGGAGTGGCGGCTGCCGCCGACGGGAGCGTCTACATCGCCGAGGAGCTGAGCGACACGGTGCGCGTGGTGGGGCCGGACGGGAAGATCCGCCCCGTGGTGGGGCCAGGGTCATCGAACCTCCTGAGGAACCCGAGCTGCGAGGTGCGAGCGGGCTCGGGCGCGCCGGATTGGATAGGAGGCTGGGAGTGCGCGACCGTCGCGGGCGAAGCCTACGAGGGCCGTGGCTGGTTCGATGCGAGCCACGCAGGTCTCGACGGAGAGCTCTTCCAAGACGTGGACGTCTCTGCCTTCGCCGAGACGATCGCTGCGGGGAGCCAGCGCTTCGCCTTCTCGGGGCACGTCCGAGACCGGAACCTGCACGGGCGGGCTCGTCTCGTCGTGGAGTATCGCGGTGCATCAGGAGTGCTCTCGGCTTACGACTCGGGGCCGATCGAGCCGCAGGAGAGATGGAGCGCTCTGGCCGACGAGCGTGTGGCGCCCGTGGGAACCGAAGCGATCCGCGTGCGGATGATCGCCCTGCAGAGCGGCTCGAGCGCGGCGATGGACGCGCTCTCGCTTCGGGCGGTGGGCGCGGCGGGCGGCAGCGGCGCTCCCGAGGTGAGGAGCCCGCGCGGCCTCGCGGTTGGATCCGACGGGACGCTGTACATCGCGGGCCAGGCGCGGGTGTGGCGCAGGGCGCCCGATGGCACGCTCTCGGTGGTCGCCGGGACCGGAGAGCCCGGCTACTCAGGGGACGGCGGACCGGCGGCTGGCGCCAGGCTTCGGATGCCCTGGGGGCTGGCGCTCGACCCCAGCGGCAACCTCTACATCACCGACCACGAGGATCATCGGCTGCGCCGCGTGACGGCGGACGGGATGATCTCCACCGTGGCCGGTATGGGAGAGCCTGCCTATGGCGGCAACGGCGATGGCGGACCTGCAAGCCAGGCTTTGCTCAGCCATCCCGAAGGAGTGGCGGTTGACGCGCAGGGAGCCCTCTACGTGGCGAGCGAGCGGCGCCTGCGGCGAATTGGGCCCGACGGGACCATCTCGACCTTCGCCGGCGGCGGCAGCGAGGTTCTGGACAGCGGTGGGATCCTCGCGACGCAGGCCAGCTTCTGTTGGGTTTCCGGCGTGGCTGTGGATGGTGAGGGAGCGGTCCTCTTCACCGATGGCAGGGACATCTACGCGGGCCGGCAGATCTACAAGGTGGGCCACGATGGCTTCCTGACGGTCATCGCGGGCGCCGGGCGCGAGTTGGAGGGCGACGGTCTGGCGGCAAACGCGGCTCAGCTGCATGTGCCGCAGGCCATCGCGGTGCTGCCGAATGGAGAGGTGGTATTCGCCGATCGCGAAGCAAATCGAGTGCGGTCGCTGGCTCCTTCGCTTCCCGGCTTCTCGAACTCGGAGATAACCATCGCCTCGCTCGACGGGGCGTCGGTCCATGTCTTCGACCGCGTAGGACGCCATCTGCGCACGCTGGACGCCATGACGGGCGCCCCGTTGCTGGAGTTCGGCTATGACGAGCGCGGGCTGCTCACGAGCGTCAGCGATCGCTCCGGCAACCGCACGCGAGTCGAGCGCAATGCCGAGGGGGCGCCCAACGCCATCGTGGCTCCGTTCGGGCAGCGGACCTCGCTCGCGCTGGGCGCCGACAAGCTTCTGCAGTCGGTGACCAACCCGATGGGCGACAAGGTGAGCATGACCTACGCGCAAGGACGCCTGGCGAGGTACACCGATGCTCGCGGCGGCGAGCACCGATTCACCTATGAGGAGGAAGGCCGGCTCATCAAGGACGAAGACCCAGCGGGCGGGTCCAGGTCGCTGACCCGCATTCCGACTGAGACCGGTTTCGCGGTGGAGCTGAGGACCGGTCTTGGGCGAACGACGAGTCATCGGATGGCGTTTTCGAAGATCGGACGAACAATCTGGCACGATCGAGGCTCGGCAGGAGCGGAGACGGTCACGGTGGAGGAGGAGAATTGGGACCGGACAGTGAGCTATCCGGACGGCAGCCACTCGGAGACGAAGACCGGGCCGGACCCGAGGTTCTGGACTCAGGCCCCCGTGGCGAGGGACTTTCGGTACACGCTGCCCTCGGGGCTCTCGCTCTACGGCGCGCAGCAACGATCGGTGGTGTACGAGTCTGGCGCGAGCCCGCGCCTGCCGACACGATTCACGGAGAGCATCTCGGCGAGTGGCGACACCTTCACGTCGGACTATGACGGAGCCTCCAGGACCCTCACCTACAGCAGCGCCGAGGGTCGACAGGTGGTCCTGACGCTGGACGAGAAGGGTCGCGTGGTCGCGGGCGAGATGGAGGGCTTCGCCCAGCGCTCGGTTTCCTATGACGGACGGGGACGGCCCACCGCGGTCACGAATGGGACGCGTCACACGACGCTCGTGCACGACGAGAGCGGAGGCTGGCTCGCGAGCATCACCGATCCCATGTCGCGAACAATCACCATCCAGCGGGACGTGCTCGGGCGCCCGGAGAAGGTGACGCTCGCGGACGGGAGCGTGGTGAAGCTGGGCTACGATGCTGGCTCGAACCTCACCAGCGTGACTTCGCCCGGGCGAGCGTCTTCGTACGAGTACGGCTACACGCCGGTGGACCTCGAGAGCAGCTTCACGCCGCCCGCGGTCGAGGATTGGGATCCGGCAACCCGGTTCACCCATGACGTCGACCGGGCGCTGACCCGGGTCGAGCGACCCGACTCCCAGGCGATCGACATCGCCTATGACGCCTCGGGGAGGCCCGAGGCGATTGAGCACCGGAAAGGCAGGATCGAGCTGACGTACGAGCCCGTGGCAGGTCGGCTAGTGACAGCCAAGGCGCCGGAAGAGACGCTCCAGTTGGAGTACGACGGTCCGCTGGTGACGCGCGTGGCCTGGAGCGGCGCGGTGAGCGGCTCGGTCGAGTACGTGTACGACCGGCACCTGCGCATCCAGCGCACGCGGGTGAACGGCGAGCAGTCACTGGAGAGGGACTACGATGGCGACGGCCTGCTCTTCTTCGCTGGCGGGTGCGACCTTCGGCGGGATGAGCGAGGGCTGGTGACGCGAGGTGGCTGTGGGCGGGTGCTCGACGACTATGAATACGACGAGTACGGGGAGATGACCGCGCGCCTGACGCGCACCCCGAACCAGGAGCTGCTCGCGGTGGCCTACGAGCGGGATGCGCTGGGGCGCATCACGAGGAAGACCGAGATCGCCGGTGATGGGGCGGCGTCGAGGACGACCGTCTGGGAGTACGAGTACGACGCCGCCAATCGCCTGGCGGCCGTGAAGAAGGACGGAGCGGAGCAGGCGCGCTGGGGCTACGACGCGGCCGGCAACCGGACGAGCGAGCAGAAGAGCGGGGCGACGATCACGGCGACCTTCGACGCCCAGGACCGGCTCCTGACGTACGGGACGACGACGTACGGCTGGGGCCGAGCAGGGGAGCTGGAGGAGCGCCGGCGGCACGGCGAGGCGCCGACGAGCTTCGTCCACGACGCCCTCGGGAGCTTGACCTCGGTGAGGCTGTCGGACGGCAGGCGGATCGAGTACGTGCTGGACGCGGCGGGGAGGCCGGTGGGCAAGAAGGTCGACGGGGTGCTGGTCGCGGGCTGGCTGTGGGAGAGCGAGCTGCGCATCGCCGCGGAGCTGGACGGGGCGGGTAACGTGGTGAGCCAGTTCGCCTATGGGCTGAGCCCGAACGTGCCAGAGAGGGTGGTCAAGGGGGAGCGAGGCTATCGCATCGTCACCGACCATCTCGGGAGCCCGCGGCTGGTGGTGGAGCAGCAGACCGAGGAGGTGGTCCAGGCCATCGAGTATGACGCCTGGGGCAACGTGGTGTCGGACAGCAACCCGGGGTTCCAGCCCTTCGGGTTCGCCGGCGGGCTTCATGACCGCGACCTGGGGATGGTGCGGTTCGGGCGCCGGTTCTACGACCCGGAGACCGGGAGGTTCATCAGGCAGGAGCCGGTGCTCAAGCGGCCGGCGGTCGTGGCGGCATACGCGCTGAGCGGGACCGCTCTCCATCCGTATTCTTACGCCGCAAACAATCCCATGTACTACTACGACCCGGATGGGCGCTGCTTCAGGACTGCTTTCAAGAAGGAGTTCATGTTCTCCTTCAGCAAGACGAATGGCTTGTTCTTTGGCTTCCCCATGGCTCTTTCCCGCACGGCGATGGGCGCTGCAACTGCTGGAACGGTCGCATCCGCCTGCGGAACGACGACCGCACTCCAAGCCGTGAAGTCGGCGGTTTCCCCAGGACTGATGGGTCCCGGCATGTCCGCCGGAGTCCCAACCTTGGGCGGAGTTGGCGCGACCATTGGGTCGGCGGCCCTCACTTCGGTAATCAATGGAATTCTGGTTGGAGCGAGCTTGGAGGTAGGCATAGCCATCGGCTCAGCAGCGAATGGCATTGGAGCAGGCCTCGCTGATGACTCGCCCTGCCCAGGTGAGTAGGTAGGAGTGCTGCGAATGAAGTGGTTGAGACTCACAGGAAGGATGACTTGCTTCTTCGGGGCTTCCCTGGCGGCAATGGTGTCTTGTGTGGCTCTCGTACTTCTAAGCAGTACGGCGAGCTCGTCGTTCTGGGAGATCTGGGCTGCCATCGCCGCCGCCATCGGTAGCTTTGGTGCGCTCACAAGATCGGTCCCCTGCCCCAACTGCAAGAAGCAAGTCGTCTGGCATATTCTACGCAAGTCGGAAGCAGGTCGTTGGCTGCAGGATTTGGTAAACCTTGAACGCTGTCCATTGTGCGGGTTCTCCGGCCATTGGCATGTTGAGCCGGGCAGAGAGAATAGGAAATAGGGGCTGCTCAGCAGCAGAATGGCGCTCCTCTTAATTTCGTGAGGGGAGTGCCTTCGTGTTCCTGGTAACGACCGGGACGGCGCAGCGCGACGATTTCGAAAATCGCGATCATGCTGCCAGAGCCATGATGGCGAGTTCGGATTGAGACTCACCTTCAAGCAGGTGATTACGCGACTCGGTGGCCGGGCCCCTGTCGGCCGCGCCACCGAAGGTGTCGGAGGCTTCACGTGCGCACAATCAGGGTCGCCCTTCTATTCATTGTGAGTCTCGGGGCCTGCACCGATAGCAGGCCGCCTTCGTCCGCGCCTCGGGAGAAGGCGCAGGCAAGCGTCGCACCTTCGGAACGCGGGGGCAGAGGCGGCATGTGCACGGCAGGACGCAGGCTCGGGAAGCGGTATGGGCGATGAAGACTGCCCGTCAGGCTACGAATGCAAAATGCAATTGTCCACCGGGACCACATGCGGAAGATGGCCAGCTCATCGCATGCGTCGAGGAGAACCTGCGTGCCCGGGCCTTCGCTCATCATCCAAGAAGGAGGTTGGTGACCCGGGACGGTCGGTAGTTCCAGCGGCTACTTGAGCGGGTCGTGCCGCTTGAGGAGCTCGCCGACGATGGCGGCCGCGCGGGTGCCTGCGAGGAACTCGCCCTCGACCCCCAGGCCCGGGACGACCTCGCGGCTGGCGAGCAGGAGGTTCTTGCACGGCGTGCGATGGGTCAGGCCCGTGATGCCCAGGACGTGGTCGGCGTCGATCTCCATCAACGGGTGGTCGAGCAGCCTGCGGCCCTTGAGCCGGCGGGCGTGCAGGTGGGGGATGGAGCGCAGGGTCACCTGGGGGCCCGCAAACGGCACGATCTCCATCACCGCGGCCTCGATGCGCTTGGCGATGGCGTGCAACCGCTCGTCGGAGCTGCTGTGCTCGTTGTGGGACACCAG
>JACRCT010000236.1 GCA_016218885.1 Deltaproteobacteria bacterium
GGCCGTGGTTCTCAAGACCAAGGAGACCGATCGCGGCGTCGACCTATTCGAGTAAGCGGAGGCAAGCGCTCTGGACCTGTCGCGCGAAGTGACCGCACCTGCGGTCACTTCCGCTCCCCTGATTGGCGGCGTTGGACAGGTACCGATAGACCTCGCGGCGCTCGAGGACCTGCAGGCTCTGCGCGTTGGGATACCTCTGGAGAGAGGGGGGCTTGCCCGACCACGTGCCTCATCGGCCCCGTCACTCTTCCCGATCCTCGGGCTCGGCAGTCCGGGGCGCTGGCGGTTCCCCGATGCACGCCGTGCTACTTCGGCGTCGCCTCGATCGGCACCGAGGCGCCCTACACGACGCCAAGCGCGACTTGCGCCGGCGATCGGCGGGCGTGTAGCCTCCGCGCCATCTCAAGCCTCGTCAATCCGCCAGACGGGGTTTCCGGCCCGCTCGGACCGATGGGCCCGGGGCATCTCGAGGCAAAGGCCGCTTTCAATCCCCTCTTGGCGCAGAGGTACTGCAGAAGCACCGGAGCGCCTTCGTCCTTGAGGCGGCGAGGACTCGCGCGTGACCCAGAATGGACTGGTTGCCTGTGTGTCGAGCGCTCTCTCTCCCTCTCGTCGTGCTGGTGGCCGTCGCGCCAGGCGCCGTCCATGCCATGGAGGGCGTGCCGCAGCCCGGCAAAGGGGCCGAGCTGGTGCTGCTCGTGGCGCCGGACCTGGCCATGGAGCCGGAGGTTCGCTCCGTCACCAGCGTCTGTCGGCTCGTCTTCGCCTACGACTTCGCGCTGGCAAAGCTCACCCATTTCGACGAGAGCCGGCCTTCGTCCAAGGCGTTGGCGGTGGGCGGCCGCCTGGCGAAGTTCCTGCTCGTCGACTGGGCGCTGGTGGATTTGGCGGTCCAGGCCCAGCACGAGTTTTTCGGACACGGCTGGCGCGCTCGGGAGCAGCGGCTGGAGGTCTCGTCCCGGTTCGGTGTGCCGTTCCCGTACTTGTATCTGGCCGGGCCCGAGGCGGGGGCGGCAAGCCGCATCGGCGCTCGGTTCGGAGCCCAGCTGGTGCTGGCGGAAGCCGGCGGGGTGGAGGCCAACTACTTGGCCGCCTGGCAGATCAACCGCGACGCTGCACGCCGAGCCGGTCAGCTGACGCTCGGCCAGCTGGATCTCTACCTCTGGGAGAAGCTGTACTACTCCGCCGCCTACTTCGGGAACCCCAACTGGCGCGCCAACGATCTCATCGCCTACCGCGCGAGCCTGCTCAGCCTCTGGGGCGGGCGCACAGGCGCCAGCCCGGAATCGATCTTCGAGCACCTGGAGCTGGCCCACCTGTGGAACTACGCCGATCCCACCTTGTGGTCCCTCGTCTATCACCTGCTGGTCAGCCACCTCTGGCATGGCGAGCGCGAGATGGCGTTGCCGGTCTTGCGCTGGAACGGCTTCTGGGGCTGGCCTGCCTCGCGCTTCAACCTGAGCCCGTTCGGGGCCGAGCATTACCTCGATCTCTTCGCCGGCCACGGCGAGGAGTGGGTGGATCTCTATCTTCGGGTGGGAAGCAGCGGCCTGGCGCGCTACTGGGGTGGCGGGCTGCACGCGAAGGGCGTTCGCTTCGCCGGGCGCCTCGTGCTCGGGGCGGAAGTCGACCTCTGGGACCAGCCTGCCTGGAGAGGTGAGTTCGGACCCGGCGCGCCCAACAACGCGGGGATTAACTTCGCTCTCGACGCTGCGGTGGAAATCGGTCTGGGATTGGGCTTGACGGGCAAGCTCGCGTACAAGACTCCGGGGTATCTGATGGGCCAGCCGATGGCCGAAGGCGTCTACGGATACTTGGGAGTGATCGCCCCCGCGCCCGAAAGCTGGCCTTGGCCCGAGCACGCGGGAGTTCCCTGATCTCGTCTACTGGAACGTTACCTGGAACCGGTCGCCGTCCCCACTCGTGGTAGGACCAGCCATGGCCCATTCCCCCTCCTTCGTGCTGAAGATCACCTCCCGTCGCGATCCGCGCTGTACCCGGACCATCTCCTTCCGCGGCGACCGCACGCTCGTGGACGTGCACCACGCCATCCAGCGCGAGTTCGACCTGGACAGCGATCACCTGTGGTCGTTCTACCTGAGCGGGGTGCTGCACGACCGGGACACCGAGTTCTCGGTCAGCGACCGGGCGCCGAGGCAACCGGGAGTCCGCCTCGACGCGCTGGACCTCGAGCCCGGACACGAGTTTGCCTACCTCTTCGACTTCGGAGACGAGCTGGTCCACGACCTCGAGGTGGTCCGAGTCGAGCCGGCCGCGACCGGCGACACGGCCGCGGAGAGGAGCTTGTCCGTCCCGCTGGTCCTGGCGCGCGAGGGAACGCCGCCCCCGCAATATCCGGACGACGACGATGACGACGATGACGACGAGGAAGAGGAGCGCCCCAGCGCCCCTGACGCCAGGTCGGGGGCCAAAGCGCCGGCGCCGCCCCCGCGGGCCGAGGAGGCGCTCGCCGCGACCCTGTCCCTCGAGGCCGCACTGCGCGCCGAGACGAACCTCGACCCCTCCGAGGTGCTCGCGCCCATCCAGACCATCTTCGACGCTGCGCCTGATCGGGATGGGCTCCTGCGCCTCGCCCGGTACCTGGGCGAGGAGCACTCGCTCGCAGTGCACTGGGCGGTCGCCCGCACCCTGCGTGATCTGTTGTCGGAGCCCACCCTCAGCGTCGAGCTCGCCGACCTCGCCGGCCGCTGGGCGCGCCTGACCGGTGAATGGAGCGACGTCGCAACTTGGGCCAGAGGCCTCGCGAGGTCCGGCAGGCAGGAGCGCGCCGTCGCCGAGGTCTCCGCCTTCGCGGCGACGGGGCCGGCCGCGATCGAGCGCGACACCGAGCTCGCCGAGCTGCTGGCCGGTGCGGGACGGAGCACCGAGTCCGAGGCGCTCCTCCAACGGCTGCTCGGCAAGCGCTGGCTGCCCGGCCGCGCCCGGAAGCGCTGCGAGGCGCTGCTGGACGGTGTGCTGCGTGCCACCGGCCGCGCCGCCGAGGCCGACCGTCGCCAGGACGAGGCTCTCCGCCGGGCGAGCCCCGGTCGGGGCACCGTCGCATTCCGGAGCGCGAAGGTCGCTCCCAACGACCGCTGCCCCTGCGGAAGCGGCAAGAAGTACAAGCGGTGCTGTGCCGCGCGCTGAGGCGCCGGGCGGCATGGGGAGGCGGATTTGGATACGGCTGGTTGTGACTAGGGCGGATTGCTGCCCTTGAGGGAGAGGACCCATGAGGCCTCGACCTCCTGGTCACCGGAGGTCCATTCCTTCTCGAGCGTCCGGTCGAAGGTCGTGCGCCCGTTCGCCGTGTCCACCGTCAGCGGAAGCTCGCAGGTGCCGCCCAGGCCGAGCCCGACCCGCAGGATCGTCTGCGCCTTCTGGACAGGGAACTCGAACACCCGGACCAGAGGCATGAAGAGGATCGGCTCGTAGAAGATGAGGACGGCGTGGGTCTTGACCACGTCCGAGAAGTCGACCGTGGCGTCCAGCGCCTTGATGGCAATCGTCTCGCCTCGCAGCGTGCCCTCGATGGGCACGTGGAAGTAGGCGGGCGTCCCCAAGCGCACGAACATGCCAAACCCGAGCGGATCGCTCGCCATGTCGAAGGGCAGATAGCGCGGCAGGATGGCGAAGCGGGTGAGCAGGACCAGCGTCGGAGGCGGCTCCTCGATGACGAAGACATCCTCCCAGAAGGCGAACTTGGAGGCGTTGCCCTCGATGTGTCCGGTCACGGCGATGTCGCCGTCGGCAGAGGCCGACTTCGGATAGCGCACGACGATCTTGCCGTTGAGCTTCACGAAGGACTTCATCCACGGGGCCGAGCCGTCCCACCAGGTCTCGCGGTAGGCGACCTCGATGGGGCCTTCGAAGCGCTCGCAGTAGGCGGCGAGCAGCCTCCGGGTAGCCCACTGGGAAAGGCTGTTGGCCAGGCCGAGGAAGGAGACGAGAGTCGAGGCCATGCCCTGGGTGCCGCCGACCCCGACCTTCTGCGCCTCGGTCACCGTGAACTTCTGGTCGGCCGCCTCCGGACCGGTGAAGGGAAGCTGGTTGATCGCTGCCGGGAGCAGGTGGCCGGTGACGAAGTTGAGGAGGATGTTCGTGCCCTCGGCGGCGAAGGTCATCGCCGTCGCCAAGGCCCCGAAGGCCTCGATGGCGTACTCGAGCTGGTCGCAGAGGGTGGCGCGCATCCGCGCGCGTTCGAGCAGCTCGGTCCACTCCTGTCGCCGCGCAGGAGCCTCGGCCGCCCAGTCGCCCAGCTCCACCAGCCCGGCCTCCAGGTGCTCGGCGAGCGCGGGCTGCACCTGGGCGACCTCCATTATCGGATCGAGGTAGCTCTTGACCTGAGCGGCCAGCTCCTTGCCCTTCTGCAGCTCGGTGCGCGCCTCTGCCACCTTCGTCCGCGTCTCCTCGCGCTCGGGTGATGGCGGCAGGCCGTCCAGCATCGTGTCGGCGTCGTCCAGCACGCTCTCGGCGATGGCGTAGGTCGCCAGCAGCTCCTGGCTCACGCGGTCGCCGATATCGCCGATCAGTGCCACCGTGAAGGCGGCCTTCGCCTGGTTCGCGCTGCCCTGCAGCGCCTCGACCTGATAGGTCCCGACGGTCGTGGTCCCCGTGAAGTCGAACCGGTACTGGCCGGAGGAATCGGCGCGGACGGTGCTCTTCTGCTCGGTCCCGCCCGGGGGCCGCACCCGAATCTCCACCTCCGGCGGCGCGTCCGGGTCGGCGACCGTGACGGTGCCCTGGATGGTGGCCGTCGCGTCGACGGGCACCAGCGCCGGGACGTCCACGGTGATGGGGCCCGTGGTCTCGCCGCCGCTCTCGCTGCCCCAATCGGTCGGCGGGTCGGAGGAGGGCGCCGGGAGCTCGTTCGAGCTCTTGGTCCCACCGAGGGCCGCAGAGTGGAGGACCTCCGCGAGCTCCGTGAATCGCTGCGCGTCGATGGCCCCGGCCTGCAGGGCCTGCTGGAGCGGGGCCAGGAGCGCGGTTTGCGGCGCGGTGCTCGCCAGCTCGGCCTGCTCCCGCGCCAGGTGCTGCGAGCAGGGATCGTCGGCGCCGACCGGGTTCTCGAGGCGAAGGCGGCTGAAGAGCTGCAGCTCCAGCCGGTTCTGGTCGGGGCTGAAGAGAAGCTGCACCCCGTTCTCGAGCGTCTGCGCGCAGGTGGCGGCCGGGCCGGCGCCACCCCCACCGCCGCCGCCGGCCGAGCCCGCGGCGGCGCCACGGGTCCACGTGCGCGAGGTGAGCACCAGGCGCGCCTCGAGACCGCTCGCGGTCTGCGCGAGCGGCACGGCGGGGCCGAGAGCGTGACCCCTGGCGTCCCTGACGATGACGGTCGCCTCTTCGCTGGCGCCCTGCGCCGTCTGGATTCCGAGCTTCGTCGCCGCCGTGATGGGCAGCGGCAGCATCTCGCGGCCCAGCGCCTCCGACAGACTGACCGATGGCTCGGCAGTGCCAGGTTCACCACTGGCGAAGGTCGAGGAGAGGGTCCGGCGTCCCGACAAGGGAGCACCGAACTCCCAGGTGCCGCCGATGCCTGGGGCGATCGTGCCGCTGTCGTCGCTGCAGCTGGCGAGCGCCACGCATAGAGCGAGGGTCCATCCGCGTGCTGGAGTATTCATGGAGCGGCATTCTGCGCGCCTCCACGCGTCCTGTACAAACCGTGATGGTCCGAACCGCTCCTGCAGTCACGCGAGCGGCAGGAGCGGGCACCGCTCTCTTACCTCCCACGTTCCGGCGCGGTCAGCGTGCCCATCCACTCCTCGAACACCGAGTACGTCCTGCGCGACGGCGGGGCCCGGGTCGTCTTCGTGGACTCGACAAGGGCGAGGGCGAGGGCAAGCAGCGACGCGAGCTCGACGGCGGCGACATCTACCGCGCCCTGGGCGAGGAGGGGGCGAAGGACGTTCGAAGTGCCAGATCCTCGCCCTGGCAGGGTAGCGGCGTGTGCTGAGGAGGCGGCGGAGGGGATTGCGCACTTCAGATAGCGCCTGAACTCCTGCTCCACGTAGCTCGGCAGGCCCAAGCCGTCCGGATCCTCCGCACGCACCTCGGCCTGAGGGCATGACCGAGGCCGCCTCGCGCTTGCCAGCGCTGACGGGGCGGATCCCGTGGCGCGCGGCCACCCTTTGGCGCGGCGGCAGGGGCCTCGCTGCCAGCGATCGTCGCGCGTGCGCTCAGCGCAGCAGCTTGTCGAGTTCCGCCGAGGCCAGCAGGAAATCGGGTTGCTCCTTGACCAGGGCGTGCAGCTCCTTCTTGGCCGTCTCCGAGTCCTTGCGGTCGAGGGCGTCGAGCGCCTTGGAGTAGCGCACGGCGGACTTCGCGGGGAGCTTCCTGGGCGACTTGGGCGCGGCCTCGCCGGCCTTGGTGGGTGCCGTCTCGGAGGGCAGGGCCGTAGAGAGGGCGTCATTGAGCTCCCGAGCGATCTTCTGCTCCAGCTCCAGGAAATCGTCGGGCTTGCCGTGCGAGCCGGCGCCCTTCACGAGCGAGCCGGTCTCGGTCTCGACGACCCGGGCGTCGATCCGCAGCGTGCCCATCAGCTCGAAGTACCGACCCATCACCAGGTACCTCGCACCGAGCAGCTTGCCGATCTTGCTCGCCGTCGCCTGGTCGAACTTGGGCGACTGGCCGAGCTTGAGCTCGTCGAGGATGTCCTGCAGCCGCGCCCGCTCCACCACCGTGAACGCCGGGTTCGGGCCGAAGTCGGTGATGAGCATCTGCGCCAGCCCCTTGCGCAGCACCGCCATCTCCTCGTTCTTGCCCTCGTAGTCGAAGTACAGCACCGCCAGGGTCGGCTTGCGGCCAGGCGCGACCTTGGCCTCGGCAGCCGCTGCGCCGGCAGCCGCGGCGACGACGGTCGCGGGCGCGACGGCAGCGAGCGTGCAGAGTGCAGCAGCGAGAAGGGCGCGAGGCATCGAATCCTCCGATCAAGGCTGGGCGGCCTGGGCCGTGGCGGCCACAGGGACGAACAGGAACTGGCCGCTCTGGGGAAGCTGGTCGTCGAAGCGGAAGAATTGGGGAACCTGCTCGGCACGCTTGAGAGCGCGCACGGCCTCGGGGACACGGGTGCGCAGGTACTTCGCCAGCTCCTCGTCGGTGACGACGCCGTCGGCGTTCCGGTCGGCCGGAGGAGGCGCGCCCGTCGTGGGCGTGAGCCCCTGGAGCAGGAAGGCGGTGAACGCCGAGTGGCCGCCCCAGGCCCAGGCGCGCTGGTCCTCCTCGTCCTCCCAGGCGCGCTGGCCCTTGGTCCCGGCGCTCACGACGACCTCGGCGCGCTCCTTCCACAGCGACATCAGCTCGGGCCGCAGCACCTCGTCACCCTTGGCCCCCACCGCCCAGCCGGAGTAGCAGGCATCGAGGACCACCATCACGTGGCGCGCCGGGATGCCCTTGTGAATGGCGTCGAGCAGCTCCTGCATGTCCCAGCCGCGGTCGGAGATGGGCAGCTCGGGATGATCGAAATAGCCGGTGGGCTGGAGCACGCCGAAGTCCTTGCGCGCGCCCTTCTCGTATCCGCCGTGGCCCGAGTAGTAGAAGAGGAAGCTCGCCGGGTCGTGCTCGCCGAAGCGCTCGCGGAAACGCTCGACGCCCAGGCGCAGGTTGGCGGCCGTGGGAGCCCCATCGACCCGCTCGCCGGGCTCGGCCTGGTCCACGTAGAAGAGGACGTTCTCCGGGGCGTAGCCGTACTTCTGCACCAGCAGCTCGCGCACGGCGTGCGCGTCCCGGCAGGGGAGCTTGAGCGCGCGATCGCCGGAGTAGGCACAGGCCCCGGCGACGAGAGCGTAGTGAGCGAAGGAGCGCGGTCCCTGCTCGACGTCGCCGAGCAGGTTCAGGACGGCCGCCTTGGGGACGGGCTCGCCCTTGGCGCCGCGCGCGGCAGGCGGGTCCACATCGATCGCCGGCACGTTCACGCTGCGGCTGTGTAGGAGGGGCCAGGCGAAAGCCGCTCCCACCAGGACGGCAATGCCCGCCGCCAGGCTCACGCCGCTGACGACCCTGGGGAGGTGCCGCTGGCCCGCGCCCTTGACCGCCTTGAGGCGAAGCCGGGGAGCCACCGCCTGGAGGACCTCGTCGAAGGAGAGGCGGGTACCCTCCTTGGGCGCAGCCGACAGGGTGAAGCCATGCCTGCGCCCGTCGTACCAGGCAGCGGCAGCGCCCCGCGCCTTCTCCTCGGCGGCGCTCAGCGGCGCCGCCAGCCAGCCCAGGCGAACCTTGCTCGCGGGATCGGCGGAGAAGACCACGTTTCCCTGGGCGAGCTCGACCGCCAGCAGCGGGTAGCCGTGACCGCCCGGGGCCTGCGCGTCGCGCCGCGCCCAGAGTTTGAACTGCGCCGCCACGGGGCGTCGCAGGGCCAGCAGGGGCAGGCGTCGCTCGGTGCCGGTGAGGCTCTCTTCTGCCGGCAGAGTCGCCATGAACCGCCGACCCCGACCCACATCCTCCTGGTAGAGCGCCTGGTCGGCGGCGAGCATCGAGGCGTAGTGCTGCGCCCAGGGCTCGTCGCGGGCGAGCGGGTCGTCGAGCAGGCGGGCGCCGCCCACGAGACGGCGCGCCACCAGATCGCACAGCCGCAACGCCTCGCGGAGGAAGGCCCGGCGATCGGGCGGCCTCACCAGCAGGTGCTGCTGGGCGATGACCTGAAAGAGCGCCTGCACCGACTGCTCGGGCGGAACGTGATCGGGCCAGTGCCCTTGCCGCACGTCCTCGGCGTACTGCGCCACGGCCTCGAGCGCGGGGGGCAGGCTCCGCCCGGCCGCCAGCGCAGCCCACAGGTAGAGGGCCCAGGTCTCGTCGAGCGTGGGGAACTCGGGCAGCGCGAGGTCCCCCTGGTCCCGCGAGGGCGAGGCCGCGAACGGTCCGGCGCGCCGCATCACCGCCATCGAGACCGAGGCGGCCACGCCCTCGACGGCGCTCAGCGTCAGGGCCAGCGCCCCGGCAGGCACAGGGTCCGCGCCGCCGATCCACTGCAGCCTCCAGCTCGCAGGGAGCTCGACGGCGCTCCAGCCATTCTCGGAGGCGACGCTCACCGAATCACTCCTCCAGCGCGGCCGCTTGCGCCAGCGCCCCGAGCAGGGCCTGGGTGCTCTTGTGCATCGGCGTGGGGAAGACCGACCAGCGCAGGAGCTTGCCCGCCACCAGCTTGGGGGCCACCGAGATCTTCCCCTGCTTGTTTACCTGGAACGCCTGGGTCACCTCCGTCCCAGCGGGCGCGTAGAGCACCAGGTCCCAGCGGTGATCGCGATCGGTGTCGTAGAGCGCCCAGCTGGCCTTGCCCAGGGTGAGCAGCGCGAGCTCGGCCTTGAACTTGCCCTGGGCGACGAACTCATTGAGGTCCGCCGGAGCGCGCGCCGCCTTGAAGCTGTCGCGGTCGAGGTCCATCAGCACGGCGAGCGACTCGTCACCCTCGATGGCGACCACTGCCTGCTCATAGCCCTCGAGCTCGACGCCCGCGAAGTCGGCCTCACCTTCCTCGAGGAGCGGGTTGGGGAGCGCCCCATAGGACTCGTCGGTGGCGATGAGCAGGCCGTCCACGTGGACCTTGAGCGATGCCATGGCGCGCTTGACGGCGGCAGCGGTGGGGAGCAGCCGGGGGCGGAGCAGCCGCAGGCCCACGTGCTCCGGCGCCGGCTCCCCCACCTTCCCGTCCACCAGGGTATAGGCCGCACCGGTGGCGCCCGTGCGCATGTCGAGGCTGACCAGCATCAGGTCGAGCAGGCCATCGCCGTTACGGTCGTAGAGCGCCCAGGCTTTGTTGCCCCGGGCGAAGACCGCGAGATCGACCCCCGCTTTGTGCTCGAGGTAGGCCTGCATCGCCTCTCGGGGGCCTTTCTTCCCCAGCACGCCCTGGTCGGCGTCGATGAGCAGGATCTTGCTGGCAGGGCTCGCCACATAGAGGGTGTCGGGCTTGCCATCGTGGTCGGCGTCCGAGGGGAGAGCGAAACGGCCGGAGTAGAGGTCGGGGACCACGAGGGCGACGTCCGGGTCCTCGGGTAAGCCCAGCTGCTCGCCGGCAATGACCTTGAAGCGCTTGAGCATCGCGGGATCGCTGAAGGCCGCCGCGGCCAGGTAGGCATTGCCCTCGGCCTTCGGGAGCTCGGTCGAGGTGCCGTCCTTCGCGAGCTGGTAGGCGACGGAGGTGGCGCCCTCCTGGACCACGACGCGCTCGAAGTGCTGGTCGTTGTCGAGGTCGAAGAAGGCGTAGGTGCGCTCCTCTGCGGACAGCACCGCGGCCTCGGCGTCGAAGGAGCGCTTGCGCAGCACCTCGAGCGGGGAGATGCGCGCTCCGTCGGCGCCGCTGTCCTGATCGAGGTCGTAGAGAAGGACTTCGCCCGCGCTGAGCGTGTCGAGGGATCCGTCGGAGTCCGCATCGGCCAACCTGGGAAAGCCCTTGGCCTCCGCCCAGGGATCAGGGAAGAGGGAGGCAGGCTGCGCCGGCACGGCGGAGACGAAGCGGCGCACCTCGGCCACGTGGACGTGGAAGTTGGCGGTGACGGGAGCATCGCCGGCGGTGCGCAGGAAGGCGTTGAGACCGACCAGCTCGCCCGCCTGGTTCACGAGCGGACCGCCAGAGTCACCGGGCGAGATGGTGCAGGTGGACTGGATGACCAGGCCGGGGACGGTGCGCTCGAACAGCCCCTTGATGTCGTCTTCTTCCGCGCTGGTGGGGCAGGTGGCGCCGCGGCACTCGCGGGCGGCGACGATCGCCAGGTGCGTAGCCAGCCTCCCGATGCTGGCCACCTCGCCGCTCTTGATGGCCCACAGCAGGCCGACGCCGCCGTTGCCCAAGCTGGCCACCGCCTCCCCGGGGACGGGGTCCTTCTTGGCGACGGTCACCGCGGGGAGGTTCGCCGGCCCCTCGACGAGCTTGATGACCGCGAGGTCGAGCAGCTTGTCCGTCCGATGGACGTAGGCGATGTAGGGCTTGGCCTGCTTCTCCATGATTCCGTCCTCGGAGAGGCTTCCCAGCTCCACCATGACCTTCAGGCGCATACCCTCCCACTCGCCGTCGGCCACTACATGGTGGTTGGTGAGGATGAAGCCCGAAGGGTCGATGATCACGCCGGTGCCGAAGCCGTTGCGGGAGCGGACGATGACCGTCGCAGGCGCGACCTTCTTGTAGACCTGGACGACGTCTCCCTTCGCCTTGGGGATGCGCGCCGCGCGCGGCTTCAAGCCCGCTGCCTCGGGAGATCTCGCCGAGGAGCGCACGTGCGTGCCAAGCAGCCGCTCGACTGCGGCGCGGTCGGCGAGAGCGGCTTCGGGGCTCGCCGGGCTGCCCTTGGAGGCGGGCACGGCGGCGGGCGCCGCGGGGAGAGGCTGGGAGGCCGGTGCGGGAGTCGCCGTCGCTCCAGACATCCAAGCGAGCAAGGCTGCTGCGGCGGCGGAGCTGATCTGCGTCATGTGTGTCTCCCAGGTAGGCCGATGCCGCGAGGGCTCGGCCGCCCCCACCAGCGACCTCGCCGGAACGGGTGCGGGGGATTCTGCCCTATCAGCCAAGCCGGAACCAACGAGGGTTGCGTGGACTTCAGGCTCCAGACCCCAGCCTTCAGGTCAAGCAGTGCCTGGAGTCCGGAGTCTGTGGCCTGAAGCCTACTGCGGCATGATCATGTAGACGCCCTTGTCCTCGACGATCTTGATCTTGTCGCCGTCCTTGCAGAAGCCGCCGACTCCACCGCCTCCGTCCGCCTTTCCGACGATCTTGCCGGCGTTGATGCTCGTGCTGGTGTTGCCACCAACCCGCTGGTTGCTGGTGTTGCCGCTCTCGATCGTGAAGCTCTTGCTGGTGGTGTTCTTGATGTCGCATCGACCCGCGAATGCGCTCGCGGAGAGGAGGGAGGAAACCACGACGAGGCTCAGCAGCATGGCGGTCTTCATGGAGCGACTCCTTGGATTGGGTCAGCGAGTGCCGATGATACCTGCCATGGGCCCTACGGGTTCGTTCGTGATTCTTGTCGCGCGATCTTCATCTCGAGGACGACCACCGATCTCTCCCACGCAGCTCGTCCGCCAGCCCGAGCCGCGTCCCTGGCGGCAGCAGATGGTCTCCTCTTGCGGCTCGCCTTCTATTCGGGTGCGGCTGCCATGCCCCCGATCACCGCGGGCTAAGGCACGCGGCCACGAAGCACACTGAAGTGCGCTAGCCGGCACGAGCACCTTGCCTCGATTGCTTCATGGGCTCCGGCCTATCGGTCCGTGGCGCAAAGCTACTTCTGCTCGCCTGCTGACAGGCCCCCAGTTCCGTCCAAGCACCCGTCGGCTTGCAGTGCCGCGCCCGCCGTTGTCGAATCCGCCCATGAGCACCTGCTCCGCCTGCGGCCAGCCACTCCCGTCCAACGCCAACTTCTGCGCCAAGTGCGGCCGCCCGGTCGCCACGGCCTCGGCCGAGGACCCGCTGCTGGGCAAGACCGTGGGCAACTACCGCATCCTCGCGCCGCTGGGCAAAGGCGCGATGGGCAAGGTCTACCGCGCCGAGCAGGTGAACCTGGGCCGCACCGTCTGCATCAAGACCCTGCTGCCGCAGTTCACCGGCGACGCCACCCTGCTGCAGCGCTTCGAGCGCGAAGCCAAGGCCGTCAGCGGGCTGCACCACCCGAACATCGTGGGGGTGCTCGACTTCGGCCGCTCGCGCGACGGCACCCTGTTCATCGCCATGGAGCTGGTGGAGGGCCCCAGCCTGCGCGCAGTCATCGAGAAGGAGGCCCCGCTCTCCCTGCGCCGGGCCCTCACCATCTGCGACCAGATTCTCTCCGCGCTCGAGGAGGCCCACGGCGCCGGCGTCGTGCACCGCGACCTCAAGCCCGAGAACGCCCTCGTCGGCCACCTGCGCGACGGCAGCGAGATGGTCAAGGTGGTGGACTTCGGCATCGCCAAGCTCCTCGGCCCCGAAGGCGACGGCAGCGAGCGCCTCACCGGCACGGGTTTGGTCTGCGGGACCCCGGGCTACATGGCACCCGAGCAGATCGCCGGCGATCCGCACGACGCCCGCACCGACGTGTACGCCGCCGGGGTCATCCTCTTCGAGCTGCTCACCGGTCACCCGCCCTTCGGCGCGCCGACCCTCAACGAGCTGCTGCGCCTGCACCTGGACGCCCCTCCGCCTTCGCCGTCCTCCTGCGCCAAGCTGCCCATCCCTCCAGCGCTCGACCTGCTGGTGCTTCGCTCGCTCTCCAAGAAGCCGGAGCGGCGCGTCGAGAGCGCGCTGGAGATGATGCGCGCGCTGGAGACCCTGCGGCTGACCATGGGCGGCCCGAGCTCCTCCACCTCCTCCGCCGCGCCCCTCGCCGTGCGCTGTCCACAGTGCGGTCGAGCGGAGACGTCCGAGCGCAAGTTCTGCGGCGAGTGCGGCGCGCCCCTCGCAGGAGCCGCCGCGGCGCAGGCGGGTCCCGCCGCTTCGCCTTCGGACACCGCAGCGGGGCAGGCCTCGCCGGCGGCTGCAGGGTCCTCGGTCCTCACCGGCTCGCTCGACAACGCCAGCCTGCGCCGGCTGATCCCCACCGATCTGGTGCGCCACCTCGAGGACCTGTCCTCGCTCGTCCAGGGCGAGCGCCGCCACGTCACCGTCCTGTTCGCCGACGTCTCCGGCTTCACCGCCATGAGCGAGACGATGGACCCCGAAGACGTGCGGCAGGTCATCAACCGCTGCTTCGACGGGATGGTGCAGGTCGTCAACCGCTACGACGGCACGGTCGACAAGTTCATGGGCGACTGCATCATGGTCCTCTTCGGCGCCCCCAAGTCGCACGAGGACGACCCGGAGCGCGCGGTGCGCTGCGCCCTGGACATCCAGCGATCGCTCGAGGAGGTGTTCCGCACCCTCTCGTGTCCGCTGTCGGTGCGAATCGGCGTCTACGCCGGCGAGGTGTTGGCCGGCGGCGTCGGTGGCCAGGGGCGCATGGACTACACCGTCATCGGCGACACCGTGAACGTCGCCCAGCGCCTGCAGTCCGCGGCGGCCATCGGCAAGATCCTCGTCAGCCGCGCGGTCTACGAGCTCACCCGGCAGGCGATCGGCTATCGCGATCTGCCCTCGATCACCGTCAAGAACCGGCGCGAGCCGGTGCAGCCCTACGAGGTCGTGGGCCTGCGCGGAGAGCAGCAGCTCGCCGAGAGCGATCTCGTCGGGCGCCAGGCCGAGATGGCTACGCTCGTCTCCCTTCTGGCCGCCGCGCGCAAAGGAGGGAAGGCGGGGGCCGCGCTGGTGCTCGGGGAGCCAGGGATGGGCAAGACGCGCCTGCTCAAGGAGGTGGCCACCCGCGCTGCGGCAGGCGGGCTGGCCGTCGGCTTCGCGCGCGCCGGGCGCTACGGCTCGCCGGCACCCCTGGAGCTGGTGCGCGACGCGGTCTTCTCGCTGTGCGGCGGAGTGCCGCTGTCGCCCGCCGAGGCCGACGACCGGCTCTCCACCCTCACGCGCCTGGGCGTCGCCCTGCAGGACCTGCGGCGCATCCAGCACCTCTTCGGCACCGCGGCGGCGATGTCGGGCTTCGAGCGCGACGAGGCGCAGCGCCTGGACCGCGCGGCCCTCGTCGCCGTGTTCGCCCGCGCCTGCGGCGAGACCGGCCTGTGCCTGGTGCTCGACGACCTGCAGCACGCCGACCCCGTCTCGCTGGAGCTCTTCTCCGAGCTGCTCTCGACCCACCCCACCAGCCGCCTGGCGATCATCGGAGCGGCGCGCCCGGGCAACACCGACCGGATCCTGACCGCGGCTGCGCGCCTGGAGCTGCGGCCCCTCTCGGCTTCCGACGTGGTGAAGGTGGGGAGGACCGAGCTGTACGGCGCGCCGCTGCCCGGCGAGGTGGAGAAGCTCGTCGCCCAGCGCAGCGAGGGCAATCCGCTCTATGCCCGGGTGGTGGTGCGCAGCCTGGTCGAGACCGGCGCGCTGAAGCTGTCGGCGGGCAACTGGCTCGCCACCTCGCGCACCACGGAGATGGCGCTGCCCGAGACGCTCCAGCGCATGGTCGGGGCGCGCCTGGACGGCCTGTCGGCCGGAGCCCGAGCCCTGCTGCGTCAGGGGGCGGTGGCCGGGCTGGTCTTTCCCCTCGAGCTCGTCACCGCCTCGCTCGACGAGGGAGTGGAGATAGGCCCTGCGGTCAGCGAGTGCGTGCACAAGGGCTTCCTCGCACACTCCGAGCAGGCTGCAGGCGCTCTCCAGTTCACTCAGGCCGTCATGCGCGAGACGCTGCTGCACGGCATCACCAAGGCGGACCTCAAGCACGCGCACCTGCGCATCGCCGAGGCCCTGGAGAAGGGCCTGGTGGGCAGCGGCGCCGAGCACCCTGCCGAGCAGCTGGCCCGGCACTTCCTCGCCGCGGAGCAGCCGCGCAAGGCGGCGCGCTACCTGGAGCTCGCGGGAGACCGTCTCGCCGAGCGCAACGACTTCGCCGGCGCCGCGCAGAGGCTGGGCAAGGCGCTCTCGCTGCTCATAGGAGAGGCCGCGCGCGCCGGCGCCGCCCCTTCCGAGGAGGCGGCAGCGAAGATCCTCTCCCTCGCCGCCCGCACCGCGGCCGCCCAGCAGATGTTCGCTCCCCGCGACGCCGTGGCGCTGCTCGAGCCGGCGCTGGCGCAGGTGCCCGCGGCGGTGGCGATATCCGAGCGTGCCGAGGCGCTGCGCCAGAAGGGCCTGGCCCTGCTCAAGCTCAGCCGGCTGGACGAGGCCGGCGCCGCGCTCGACGAGGCGCGCATCTGCGCCGCGGGTCACGCCGGGCCGGAGCTGGTCACCCACCTCTTCGCCGATCGCGCGGCGGTGCTCGAAGCCAAGGGCCAGCTGCCCCGCGCTGCCGAGGAGCTCCTCGAGGGGCTGCGCGCCTTCGCGGGCACGCCGGCCGGGGAGCGCGACCTGATGTGGCGCTACCTCAACCAGCTGGGGCGCATCCACCTGCGGCTGCGCCAGCCGGAGAAGGCCAGGGGCTTCTTCGAGAACGCCCGGGGGCACGCCAGCCGCGCCGGCAGCGCCGTGGGCGAGTCGCGCGCCGTCGCCAACCTCGCCGCCACCGTCGCCGCCCTGGGCGACCCCCGCGCCGCGCTGTCGATGCTGGGCGAGGCCTTGGAGCTCGCCGACAAGGGCAGCGACCGCCTGGGCATCGCCCGCCTGCACAACAACGCCGGACGCCTCCTGATCTCCATGGGAGAGCTGAAGGCCGCCCAGGACCGGCTCGAGAGCGCCAAGCAGCTGTCCGAGGAGCTGGACTGGCCCGAAGGCATCGCCGCCGCGTCCCAGGCGCTGGAGGCGCTGCGCGCGAGGAGCCCGGCGGCGCCGCCGGTGCCCGCCAATGGGGCCAACCCCACCAGGAGGGGCTGAGGCGCCCACCTCGCTCGCGCTGCAGACCCGAATCGAGGCTCCCCGCCTCTATCAGGCGATCCGCCCACCGCACCCCGCCTGCATCAGAAGCCCGAGCGGGTCCGCGAGGGCGATGGTGCCTGCCTAATGCGCCCGCCCCCGTAGGAGCATCGGGCCGCCCTCCGGCCCCGCGCAGCCTGCAGATGTGGAAGCACCCCGGCTCCTGCGCGAGATAGAGCCGGACTTCCACCGTTCGCGGCTCTCTCTCGCGGCCGGCGAGCGAGAGGCCCTTCTCGAAGACGTCGCCGGTCCTCGTGTGCCGATTCTCGACGAGCCACCGTCGCGCTCGCTCAAATGGTCGCCTTCGAGGCCGCGAGACGGCAGCCGTGGCACCCGAGTAGATCCGGCCGGAGGACGACTACTTCAAGGCCGTGTTTGGGGAATGCCAGAACCGGGTGGACACGGACGAAGCTCGGAATATCCCGGCGTCTCCGAGGTGACAGCGGCGCGCGCTCGAGGCCCAGCCCTCAACTGTCGACGACGGCTTGGCGGGCCATGGATCCTCTCCGCCCAGTCCTTCCGCAACCTCACCTCCGGATCACGGCTTTCTTTTCTCAGGAGCCTTCTTGGGAGCGCTTTCCAGGATCCTGACGCCCTTCCTTTCCAGCATCTGGATTACCTCGTCGACGAGGAAGGGCATGTCTCCCAACGCAGAGAGGATCGAGAGCAACTGGTCATAGAGGACGAAACCCTGCTTTTCTCCCATCGCCAGAAGCGCTTTCACGTCGCTGCGCTCTTCGAGAGGTTTGCCGTCGGGAGGCTCCTCGAGATCCATCAAGTGCTCGAGCAGCCGCCGCTGCGAGCGCTCCTGCGGCGTCTCCGGCCGCCCCCATTCGCCGTCGTCGCGACCCTCGCCCCGCCCGTCCTCAACGGGTTGTTCCGACGCCCCGCTGGCGTTCGGTCTCAAGGGCAGCTCGGCGACCTGCCACTCGCTCCCAAATTCGAGAGCGGGCTTGGTGTCCAACTCGAGGACCTGCCACGGGTCCTCACTCAACTCGCTCCACATTCGCCAATAGGGCGCCGACCTCTCCATGTCGTGCCGCTCCATCGCTTTCTTCCCAAAGACCGATTCGACCGCCTTGAGCGTTGCCGCCATGGCACGGTCGGCTTTCGAGACATCGGAGACCGACACCGACCATCGAATCCTCTTGGGCCCCATGGCCTTGACCCACAGGTAGTCGCCCGAGCCCGCGATCTGGTAGAGGCGGTAGACCCGTGCCCGTTCCGTAGCCGCGATCGCGTGACCCGCGCGGTCGAGCAGCATGAAGTCCATCTGGAGCCGCAAGCGGAAGGCGCGGCGGTCGGCGCGCACCTCGGACGGCGAGAAGACGCGAGGCAGGTCCAGGGATGGACGGAGGGCCAGCGCTGGGTCCTCGATCAGGGCTGGTAACTCGCTCTTGGGAACTTAGAGCGGCAGACATCCGCCGCAGCAGGAGATGTTCGAGCCATCTCCGGGCGACGCCGCCGACCCTGTCTACCCGGACTGACTGTGACCTCCCCACCTGTGCGCGGCGGCGCACTCCCGCGGCCTCGGTTGAGCGCCGCAGCGCGAGAGGTGTAGCCTTCGCCAAGAATTGACGACGCCCGGGACGCTCAAGGCCACCTCCGACTCGTGTCCCACCCCGCCTCCGCAGCCTTCGCTACCCGGGCGTTCCGGGCAACTCGCAGTTCGAATGGCCTAAGCGCTAAGTGCGTTTGACCGCTGGAGGCGGTGATGAACGTTGTATTTCTTACCAGATGGTCATTTGTCCTGGGGGTCATGATCTTCGGTGCAACTGTTTTGGGGCTTTGGTTCGGATGGGTCGGCTGGCCCTTGGGTGCCTTGGCTGGGTTTGCAGTAAGTGACGGTGTCGTTCGGTGTATTGATTGGGTCCTGCGAAGGTGGACCGGACCTCGATAATTCGGGGGTCCTGTGGCTCGTCATCCACAAGAGTACATGGCGCAGGCCAGGAGGGCAGGGGAGCAATACCCCCTACCTACCCTCGTGCCTTCTTCGCCCCATTCCCCTTCCCAGCCACCCTGATCGCCTCCGCCGGCGTCGGCCTAAGCGTCGCCACCTGGTCCTCAAGGACCTCGTTCCGCGTCCGCGCGTAGACAGTCCGCGTCGTCACGATCGATTCGTGGCCCAGGAACTCCTGCACGGATTCCAAGCGCATCCCCTCGGAGAGCAGCGTCGTGGCGATGTAGCGCCGGAAGTCGTGGGGCGAGATCGCCGTCTTCCCGACGACCTCCGTCGCCGCCGCGTGGATCAAGAGCTACACCGTCTTCCGGCCGATGCCTTTGACGGCCTTGGCGCCGTCATGGCGTACGAACAGCGGCTCTTCCGACCCCGGCTTGCCCGGCCGCTCTGCGTCCCGGGCCTCGAGATAGGCCTGCACAGCCTTCTGGGCCTCCTCGTTGAGCAGGACCAGCCGTTCCTTCACGCCCTTGCCGGTGATCCGCAGCCTGCTGGCGTGCCCGTCCTCGCACGAGCTGCGCTTGAGCGAGCAGACCTCCTCGGCGCGCATGCCGCTGGCGAACAGCACGTGCACCACGGCCCGGTTCCGCAGGATCTCCTAGCGCTTCTGCAGCAACCGGGGCCTCGTCGGATTCGGAAGCTCCATCTGGTCGTAGAACCTGATGATCAGCGGCACGGCGTCCTTGATCGGCTGGGTCTTGTAGCCGACCCGCCGGCGGCCCTTGGACTGCTTCAGGATGAGCTTCATCCGCGCCGAGGACAGCCGGGGGGGCAGCTGAGAGCGCGCGTCGAGCCACTCCACGTAGCGGATCGTGGCTGCGACGTAGGTGTTCTCGGTCCGGCGGTTGTAGCCCCGGCGCAACGCGCTCGAGGCCCGGACCGAGGACGGGCTGATCCTTACCTGGCGAACGAGCTACCTCGGCGGCGTGGCCAACGAGGTCCAGGTCAAGCGCGAGAGCGGGGCACAGGTTCTGCCGACCACCCCTCTCCAGTAGCAGATGCCCGGGGCCGCGGCGAAGGATCTGGCCTCTCGCCGGTGATCACCAGGACGTCGGCGCGGCAGGAAGGCAGCGGGGGAGACGACCAGTCGCAGCGACTGGTCGCCACGGTCCCACCGGTGAGACCACCGCGTGCCAGGGCGGGCCGGGGCGGCGAGGCACCTGGCTCCGGTCCACGGGCTCAGCCTCTGGGGGCCTTGATCGAGTAGTTGAAGGAGACCTCGAGGAACTCCTTCTCGTCGCCCTTGATCTTCACGCGCGCGAGCTTGCCCTTGAACGTCCCCTGCAAGCTGTCGCCCTGGCGCGTGGCGCCCACCTCGCAGCTCGACTCTCCGATGCTCGAGCGGCCCATCCAGTAGCTCGTGTAGTACTCACTCGCGTTGGGCGGGTCGTCGTAGAGGATCACCGAGACCTTCCTGTCGCAGCGGGCCTCCAGCCCCAGCTCTTCCAGGCGTGGCGCGTCGATCTGCAACGTCGAGAGGGTCCCTTCGTTCAGGTCGACCTCGATCGAGTAGACGAGCCCTGAGCCGTCGCGGCTGCCGAACGCGCACACACGGTGCTGCACCTGGGTCTGCACGCCGTTCGGCCCCTGGACCTTGACGTCGGTCGCTTCCCCGCTCTTGCATTCCTCCCCTTCCAGCCCTCCGCACCCTGCCAGCAGCGCCACCATCATGACGGCTCGATGCATCGAGGTCCTCTTCAAGCGGCTCATCCGGCCCTCCACGACATCGCCCGCCTCTCGAGGAGGCCGCCGGCGGGTCGCATGATACGTCGGCCGGCCCCGCAGGGCGAAGACGACCGGCGCAAACCAAGCGGCTGCGGCTGCATTGGCGGCGGCCGCAGGGGCGACCGGCTGAGCTGGAGAGAACCGGACGGGCGCTCCCTGGGGCGAGGTGCACCTCGGGGAGAGCCCGGGTGAATCGAGGAGTCACGCATTCTTCTCGACGCGAGATGGCGTGCCTATTTCCGCGCGAGGCCTTGGCGCTGCATCGCGGCCCAGGGCAGCAGCCAATCGCGCAGCCGCGCCTCGAGGTCCTCGATCGCGTTTTCGACGCCGGCCGAGGCGAGCGAGTACTGGATGCCGAACGGGTGCAGCGCCTCCCGGAGCTCCTTCGGCAGCGCGATGCCCGAGTGCATCTGGCCGAGCACCGTGATCGTGTCCCTGGCGCTCCGCCGGCCGGCGGCCAGATCGGCCGCCACGAGCTCGAGCAGCTGCGCCACTACGCCCTGAGACTCACGCTCCTCCGCCATCAGCTGCAGCGCGCGGCGGAGCGCCGTCAGGTCGTGGGGCGGCGTGAGCGCAACCTCGCAGAGAGCGTCCAGCCCGTCGGACCCAGCCTCGATCAGGCTGTCCGCCCACCGCACCACATCCTCGCTGCGCACCAGGCCCAGCCACAGCGCGGCACGGTAGAAGGTAGCGGACTCGCGGATGGAACTCATGCCCTCCAGGTACTCCTCCCCATCGCCTGTCTCCGGCAAGAGGCGAACGCTAGCCCGAGGCGAGGGCGCGCGGAAGGGCCAGGGGGCTGACTCTTGGGAGCGGGCGTCCCGGCGAGGCTTGAATAGTCCGGTCCCGTCGCCGTCCCTGTCCCTCCGCGCTCGAGGAGACCATGGAAGCCCTCGCCGTCACCCTTGGCATCGTGCCCTACCTCTCGGGGCGCACGCTCTTCGCCGTCGGAATCGTGCTCAGCTGGTTCGCCCTCCAGGGCGTGTGGAGGGAGGGCGAGCTCTCGGTCAAGGCGATGGCGCTCGGAATCGCGGCGGGCATCGTGTCTCTCGCGGTCCAGGCCGTCGCGGCCAAGCTCCGGGAGGGGCTGGAGAGCCTGGCCGAGTCCGCGCGCGCCACCATGCGCAGGCTCGACGCGTTGGTGACCACGGTGATCGCGCTGCTCTTCGCCGCCTACCTGCTCGGCATGTTGAGCCGGGGGATCGCCCAGAGCAGCACCAGCCTTGGCATGGAGGTGCGTCAGGCCAGCGTCACAGGCGACGCGCTCGTCCTGCTCATGGTGGGCGTCGCCGCCTACACCTTTGCCCGTCTCCGGGCCTGGCTGGCGGACCTGTTCGATCTCGTCCCCCTCTCCGAGGTGGAGGGGATTCGCCGGGCGCTGCTTCTGGCCGAGTCGGCCTGGACGGTCGCCGGCGTCCTCGTGGCGCTCCTCCTCCCGCTGCTCGGCCTCCTCCTCGCGATGCTGACGTTCCTGTTCCTGGTCGGGCTCGCCCTGGTGTTGCGCGAGGCAACGCGAGGTGCGCAGGGCAAGTGCGCTGCGTGCGGAGCCGAGACCCACCTCGCGGCGAGCACTTGCAGGACGTGCAAGGCCGCCCGCGCGCCCAAGGCACTGGGGATGCTCGGGCGGGTGCTCGACAAGGCGCCACCGGACCTGGGCAAGCACCGACTGGCGCTGCTGGCGGCCCGGCGCTGCCCGTCGTGTGCTGACCGGCTGGTGACGCACGAGGGCGAGACGACCTGCCCTAGCTGCCGGCAGCCGACCTTCAGGGACCAGGAGGAGGCGAAGTCCTTCGTGCGCTACGTCGATGCGCGACTGGCCGCGCTGGTACCCGTCTTCGTGTTGTTCGGACTGGTGCCGATCCTCGGACTCTGTGCAGCCCTGGTCCTCTACAAGATCTCGCCCGCCGGCGCGCTGGGCGGCTTCGTGGGCTGGCGCCACCGGCTGAGGACGCGGGTCCTGCGAGGCCTGGCCATGCTGGCGCTGGCATTCCTGCAGCCCGTGCCAGTGGTCGGTGTCCTGGCGGTGCTCGCCGTGATCGCCATCGTGCACGCCTGGGCGCGGCGCTCGTTCTTGGCCACCTTCTCGAAGAGCGCAGGCGAGGTAGCGCCGGCTCCAGCCCCAGCCGCAGGGGCGACCGGCTGAGCTGGAGAGAACCGAAGCAGGCTCCCTGAGGTCCTTGCTCCCCTTCCTCCTTGGGGCGCGGGCGTCCCGTTCCCGCGGAGCCAGGCATCGCAGAGCCCCCGGGCCCCTGCCGCGTCCACCGGCTGGCTGGGATTGACCCCCGCGAGGCGATGCTTCTACGTTGCCCTGGGCTTCGCCAAGGCAACCAAGCGGTCGAAGGAGAAGGTTCCTCCTTCGGCTTCGACATGGAGATCGCGATGCGTCAATGGCTGCAGGTCATGGCTGTCTCGCTGGCCGCTCTGGGCGCCGTCCCGAGCGCTGCCGCCTCCTCGCCGAAGACCGTCGCCATCGCCTACTTCGACAACCACTCCGGGCAGCCAGACCTCGAGCCCCTGCGCAAGGGCCTGGCCGACATGCTCATCACCGACCTCTCCAACCTCTCTCCCCTGCGGGTGGTGGAGCGAGCCAGGCTCAACGACGTCCTGGGCGAGCTCAAGCTGAGCAGCAGCAAGTTCATCGACCCGGCCACCGCACAGAAGCTGGGCAAGGGGCTCGCCGCCGAGTTCATCCTGACGGGCTCCTACGTCCTCGCGAAGAAGCAGCTGCGCATCGACGCGCGCCTGATCAAGGTGCAGAGCGGCGCCATCGTCACCGCGGACCACGTCGAGGGGCCGCAGGACGACTTCTTCTCGCTGGAGAAGGACCTGGTGGACCTCCTGGTGCGCGGGCTGGAGCTCAAGGTCGCCAACGACGAGCGCGGCAAGCTTCGCCGCAACCAGACCGAGAGCTTCGATGCCTGGTCCAAATACTCGGCTGCCCTGGAGGCGTGCGACCAAGGCGACAACGCTCGAGCCCAGCGGCTCTTCCAGGCGGCCGTCGAGTCCGACCCCGGCTATCGCGCAGCGCGCACCCAGCTGGAGCGGACCGAGGCGCTGCTTCGGGCCGCCACCGACCGGCAATCGAAGGCGATGGACGTGCACGTTCGTCGGCTCGATCCCCAGGCTCCCGACTTCGCCCGCCGCGCCTTTGAGATCCTCAGCACCGCAGGGATGTCCGAGGAGGCGGTCCGGCAGAAGATCGAGATCCTCACCTTGATTGCCGAGAACCGCCTGCACCCGTCGTGGGGCGAGGGGCTGACCAGGGTCTATCCCGAGGGTCTGCATCTCCCGGTGCTGGCGATGAACTATTTCTGGGACCCGGAGACCGTGGAGCTGCTCCCGCCGGTCTTCGAGTACATCTTGCGCAAGTACCCCGACGACGTGACGCTCACCGGCTCGAACATGCGCGACAGCCCGAAGCAGGTTCAGCAGCAGATCGAGAGCATGCGTGCGAGCCCGGACCACTCCCAGCTCATGCGAACCCACTTCGAGACGCTGGAATACGCCCGCCCGTACCTGAAGAACCGGAAGGCGGCTCAGCAGCTCTTCAGGATGGTCGCGAAGCAGCTGCCGGCCGCGAAGAAGTAGAGGCGGTCCACCTCCCTCATCTCAGATCGATCACCCGGACCCCGCCCACCGTCTGCATCAGGAACCCGAACGGACCGGAGAGGTCGATGGTGCCGAACGCACCGGCACCCATGGCCAGGGCGTCGGGCCGCCTTCCGGGCCCTCGCAGCCGGTAGATGAGGAAGTGCCCCGGCTCTTGCGAGAGGTAGAGCCGATCGCTCGAGATGGCCATGCCCGAGAACGCCCCCATGCCGATCCCTATCCTGCCGGGAGCGTTCGCTTCGGCGTTGGCGACGATGCGCCCGGGCGACGCCTCGAAGTCGTAGCTAAGCAGGCGGACGCCGTCGCCCGCCGCGCCGACGGTGGGCGTGAAGGCGATGAACATCTGCTGCCCCTGGGCGACGACACGCACGTCCTCGCTGGTCGTCGACAAGGGCCCTAGAGTCGCCAGCAGCCTTGGGCTCGCCTCGTTGGAGAGGTCCGCCACCGAGAGGCTGTACGAGCGGGCGCCAGTCGCGGCGTCGCGGTCGTGCTGCACCAGCCAGACGAGGTTGCCGGCGGTCGCCATCCGCGTGCACCCCACCTCCAGCGAGCCCACGCGGGCGGGCCTGGCCCCGGTGGAGCCCAGCGAGAGGATCTCGAAGCCGACGCGGCTCTCCGCGGCGCTCTCGCTGCTGTTCGCGTCGGGCAGGTTCTGGCTCCGGCAGGCCAGGAGCCGGCCATCGTGGATCTTCACGTCGGAGACGCGGGTGGTGGGCGCGTACAGGTGCCGCGGCAGCTCCTGGAACGCCCCGTTGGCCGTCGCGGGCTCTGCCTGGAGGGCCTGGAACGAGGTGAC
>JACRCT010000245.1 GCA_016218885.1 Deltaproteobacteria bacterium
GACACCTACTACTCGTTGCTGGGAGTGACGCGGGCGGCCACCGCGGAGCAGATCCGCTCCGCGTACCTGGCGCAGGTCGCCCGCTACCATCCCGACCGGCACGCCGGGAACCCGCTCTCAGACCTGGCGACCGAGCGGCTGGCGCAGCTCAACCGGGCCTATGAGGTCCTGTCCAGCCCCGAGCAGCGCGCCGAGTACGACGCCGCCCTGGACGCCGCAGGCCGGACGCCAGCGGCAGGGCGGCGCAGCCCCTGGTGGTGGCGTAGGCCCTGGTCGATTCTGGTCATGGCAGTGGGGCTTCTGCTCGCCCTGCGCCTGGGCTTGATCCTCCTGCGCACGCTGCTGCGAGTGGGCACGCCCGGGCCTCTGCTGCTGGTGCTCCTCGTCGCGGCCGGGCTCGGCGTCTGGGGGTATCTGCGCTGGCGCGCGCGGCAGCCGCTGCGTCGGGTCGTACGGCCGCCTCCCAAGCAGGGATAGGTTTCGGATTCCACTGAGCCACGCGGTGTCCGAGCCACGACCTCGAGGGAGTGGCCAGTCGCTGACGCTCGCGGCTCGGACACCCGCCGCCAAGCCCAGAACCCGAAGACGGCTTCCGGCGGCGTTCCTTAGTCGGCGGGCGCAACCTCGATCTCGAAGACCGCGACGCCCGCTCCATCGAGGGTCGAGGACGCCCTCGCGCCGCTCTCGGGGATCGCCGAGAGCAGCGCGCGCAGCGACTCGGCGCTGAGGGGCGCATCGGAGGCGACGGCGATGAAGCGATTGCGGCCCACGAAGCCATGCAGCGACACGCCGACCGGCTCGCCATTCACCCTCAGGGCGTGGGTTCCCGACCCGACGCGCCCCTGCTGCGAGAGCACCTCGGCGCGCCCCATGGGCCCCAGGCGCAGCAGGGTCACGAAGGCAGGGACCGACACGTCATAGCGCAGGAAGACCAGCCTCTGCTCCTGGTAGGTGGCCCCCGCCCTCCCCTGCTCGCCGGTGTCCCGAGCCATTCCCCGGCTCACGACGCTGAAGGAGAGAGCGACTTCCGGGGGCCCCGGCGACGCTCGATGCTCGCGACGCGGAAGGCGCTGGAGCGTCAAGACGCCGAGGCCGGCGAAGGCCAAGGCACCCGCAAGCGCCAGGGGCAGGGCCTTGGAGGGCCGGTGGCGCCCCACGTCCGCCATGGCAAGGCCAGAGACGCGCAGGTCCAGGTGAAGACGGCGCATGGCCAGCTCGAACTCGCTGTCATTTCGGGCGGGGCGAAGGGGGGCCACCGCGACCAGCGCCGAGTCCACCTCGCCGTCCAGCCCGTCGACACCCTGGAGCCGCACGAGGAACCGCTCGCAGGCAGGGCAGCCCGCCGACAGGTGCGCCGCGAGAGCTGCCTCGCCAGGGAAACGGCTTCCCCTCATCAGGTGCCCCCAGGCTTCGGCGTCGAGATGGACCGGGCCTGGCCCTGGCGCCCCCTCGGCACGACGGCGGAGCAGCCCCGAGGCGAGGCGCGACTTGACGCGGGCACGCAGGGCCTCGAGGTGGCGCGTCGTCACCTCGGGCGAGAGACGCAACCTCTCGGCGATGGCGGAGGCGGTCAGACGCCCCTCCCCATAGAACAGACGCGGCACCTCCCGCTCGGCCCCCTCGGGTTGGCCGGCGATGAGGGCGGCGAAGTCGAGTGCGGCACAGCCCGGATCCGGTGAAAGATCGACGTTGGCCGGGGCAATGAGATCGGCCCCGATGGCCTCGGCGTCGCGCCTGCGCGCCAGACGCGAGCGGCACCGCTGGCGGGTGAGCGCCAGGACCCATGCGCCAAAGCGCGCGGGCTCCTTGAGGCGCCCGAGCAGGCCGAAGGCTCGAGCGAAGGCCTCGATCACCAGGTCGCGGGCCTCGCCCTCCTGCAGCTCGGCAAAGGCAGCGGCCACGCGCTCGACCGCGGGCCGATACCGGTCGAAGAGCTCCCGGAAACCTTCCCTTCGGCCGGCGAGGGCAGCCGCCACGGAGCGCGCGCAGTCTCGCATGGCCCGAAGAGAAGCATCCGCGGACCCGGCTGGTCAACCGCCAAGCCAGCTCCTACCCTGTGGCCTTGGCCATCGCTTCGCCCTTGGCCACAAGCTCGCGCACCTGCGTAGAGGTCGCGCAAAGGCGGAATCGGTCCTCGCGAGATTCATCCCTCTGGCCATTGCCGCGATCTCGAGAGGGAGGCGAGTAGATGCCTAAGATCCTGCACCTCCATCGCAGTGACCCGTGCCTGTCGAGCGGGAGACCACTCGATGCCCAGAACGCGGCACATGTTCTCAACCGCTTCGCGAAGCCCCCTCGCCTCGCCCTCGCGAAGGCCTTCCTCCTTGCCCTCGCGAAGGCCTTCCTCCTTGCCCTCGCGAAGCCCCTCCGCTTTGACCGCCGCTATCTCGAGCTTGTAGCCGACCTCCGCTCTGAGACGGGCTTCCACCAAGGACTGGACCTCGGGGTCCGATGAAAGGCGATCGAGCGCGGTCCTGGCCTTGGCGATCACGGGGTTGTTCATAGCCAGCGTCTCCAGATCTTCTTCCGATCTCGCCGCGATGAACTGGCTCCACGCGAGCAGAGGTTGCTCACCGGCCTCGGCCTTCGCGCTTTCCGCAAGCCGCGGCAGCTTGGGCAGCTCGATCGTGTGGATCTCGATGGCATCCGAAAAGCGCTCGTGCGACCGGTCCTCGCTGACGTGGAAGGTGCAGTGGAACCTCTCCGTTTGCCACTGAGGGTAGTCGAGGATGAGGATGCTCACGCAGCTCTTCAAGTCGCCGTAGTCCTGCCCCAGGTGAAGATTGTTCGAGTACATCCGGGCCAGATAGAAGAGCGCTCGTGAAGAGAACGAAAGCTGCTTGGTCGATTGCATCTCGATGTCGACGTGGCGTCCGTCCTCCAGGCGCACGTGAACATCGAGGACAATCCCCTTGTCCGCGACCATGTCCTTGGGAATCTCCGGATTGAGTATCTCGACCTCCCGGATGGGAGAGCTGGGCCGGAGAACCGCCGTGAGCAGCGAGATGAGCAGCTCGCGGTTGCTCGGGTGCGCGAACAGCAGCTTGAACACCACGTCAAGCTTGGGATCGAGTCGGGCATACATGGCGGCTTGGAGAGTAGAGCCGAAGAGGGGAGGCGGCAAGACCACCAGAGCGCCAGCCAGGCCAGCTTCAAGAAAGCGCGCTGAGGGCCACGAGCACCCGCCGCGCGAGGCCCTTCACCGCCAAGCCCACCACTCGGCCGCTCCGAACGGCGTCGAGATAGAAGACCGCGGGAAGCCGACCTGTGACCACTCAAGGCCTGACCTCGTCGACGTCGACGAGGTAGCGGCCCACGGGAAGCCCGACCTGTGACCACTCGAGGCCTGACCTCGTCGACGTCGACGAGGTAGCGGCCCACGGGAAGCCCGAGCCGTGAC
>JACRCT010000260.1 GCA_016218885.1 Deltaproteobacteria bacterium
GCTCCCGCCAGCGTGCCGCAGGTGATGATCGCCGAGAGCTTCCACCACAGCTCGCCGCCGCCCAGCTCGGGGATCATCACCTTGGAGACCACGAAGGTGAGGATCACCGAGACCACCGAGGTCACCCACACCAGCTGCGTCAGGGGGGCCTCGAAGTTGAAGCTGTCGGCCTTGCCGTAGCGCGCCTTGGAGACCAGCTCGCTCAGGAAGTACGACCCCACGCTGGCGATGACCATCATGATGCGGATGGCGAACATCCACACCAGCAGCTGGATCTGCGACATCGCGTTGGGAACCGCCAGCAGGATGAAGGTGATCAGCGCCACGCCGGTCACGCCGTAGGTCTCGAAGCCGTCGGCCGAGGGGCCCACCGAGTCGCCGGCGTTGTCGCCAGTGCAGTCGGCGATCACGCCGGGGTTGCGCGCGTCGTCCTCCTTGATCTTGAAGACGATCTTCATCAGGTCGGAGCCGATGTCGGCGATCTTGGTGAAGATGCCGCCGGCGATGCGCAGCGCCGAGGCGCCCAGCGACTCACCGATGGCGAAGCCGATGAAGCAGGGGCCCGCCAGGTCGCCCATGAACAGGAGGATGAAGAGCATGATCAGCAGCTCGACGCTGATCAGCATCGTCCCGATGCTCATGCCCGCCTTCAGCGGAATGGAGTAGGTCGGGTAGGGCTTGCCGGCCAGCGAGGCGAACGCGGTGCGCGAGTTGGCGAAGGTGTTGACCCGGATCCCGAACCAGGCCACGCCGGCCGAGCCCAGGATGCCCACCAGGCTGAAGCCCAGGATGATCGCCACCTTGTAGACGGCGAAGTGCTGCAGCACCCCGAAGTAGACGACGATGATCGCCGCCACGAAGGCCCACAGGAGCGCCAGGAACTTGCCCTGGGTGAGGAGGTAGGTCTTGCAGGTGGCGTAGATGAGCTCGGAGATCTCCAGCATCGAGCGGTGGACGGGCAGCTTCTTGAGCTGCTGGGAGATCACGAGGCCGAAGAGCAGGCCCGCGGCGCACACCCCCAAGCCCATCATCAGCAGCGTGCTCCCGCTCACGCCCGCGAACTGCCCCTGCCCCAGGTCGGGCACTTTGAGGTCGGCCTCACTGGCCTGCGCCGCTTTGGAAAAGAGCATCACGGCGAGCCCAACCACCCCGGGCGCGAGTGTTACCGCCAGCTTCTTCAAGCGCGTCATGTTCGTCTCCAGTGCTCGAGCTGCACCGTATGGGATCAATCTCATCAATCTTCGGGCCCGAGGCAGCCGTCCCGCCCCTCCCTCGGACCGCGACATTGCCGACAGGAGGAGGCCACCCGCTTTTTGGGGGCGGGCGGGCCACCTGCGTTTCAATCCTTACGTCCGTTCCGGAGGACCAAGCCCTTGCTCGCTGCGCCGCACCTCCACGCAGCAGCCAGCCTCGTCGTCCGCTCGCGTAGCGCGAGGATACTACCCGTCTCCCGCGGGCGCGGTAAAGAAACAATCCAACGTTTCCGCGGTCTTGCGCCTTGCCTCCTCCGCCACCAGGGGGCCCTTCTCCAAGCGCAATGGCCCCAGCGCCGGCAGCTCGGTGGTCAGGACGATGATCTCCACTCCCACGGCGCGCAGCACCTCGACCTGCAGGCGGAAGTGGTCCTTGCGCAGCGCGGCCATGGCCCCCGCCATCGCCTTGGGGTAGGCGCCCCACCCTGCCGGCGCGCCCCCGGCCCTCGAGGGCAGGTAGTGCACCAGCAGCACCTGGGGGCGGTTGGCCTTCCACAGAGCGAGGGCCGGCGCCTTGTCGACCAACCCTCCGTCCCAGTAGAGCTCCCCGTCGACCTGGGCTGCCCGGAAGAGACCGGGATAGGCGCAGCTGGCATGAACGCGGGGGGCGAGCTCGCCGGAGGCGAAGGCCTGGGGCTCGGAGCGGCTCAGGTTGGCGGCCACGACCACGCAGGGCGCCTTCAGGTCTTCGAACCGCGGCGGCAGCTCGCGCTCGAGCAAGCGCCGCAGCCGCCCCCCGCGCAGCAGGCCCGTCGCCGCGTGTCCGCGCAGGCCAGCAGCGACGGCCCCGATGGGATCCGGGTCCCAGAAGTCGGCGCGCTTCACCACGGACAGGCGGTCGATCAGCTGGCGAGCGGGCATCCCTGACGCGGCCATCGCGCCTACCAGCGCCCCGGCCGAGGTCCCCGCCCAGCAGGCAGGCGTGATCCCCGCCTCCTCGAGCGCGGCGACGAACCCGGCGTGTCCGAAGAATCCGAAGAAGCCCGCCGACAAGACCACGCCCACCCGTCGCCCCTCGAGGTGCTTGGCGAGCGTGGGCCTCGGGCCTTTCATCGCGACTGGACCTCCTGGCGGGTGCGTGGAGCGTGTAGCAGCTGCCGCGGCGACCGGCAACCCCATGAAGCCGACGTGACTGGCCTGGCCGAAGAAGAAGATGAATGGCGGAAACGGGGAGCCCATGCGCCCCGCAAAGCCACGGCCGGAACCCTCCGGTTTCCCCGGCGAGCAAGGCGATCCGCATCCGGCCCGGGGTCCCCACGCCTCCCAGGCGCCCCGCTGGCGAGCCCGCGGCCCCAGCCCCTACCTCGAGCCCACCGCCTCACCCGACGCGCCTGCGACGCATCCACACCCCGGCACGCAGCATCAACTTGAAGGAGCAGCAAATGCCGACCCACACCCCGTGCGCCGTCGTCGTGCTTGGCACGGGCTTGCGGTACGGCTTGGCTGGCCTTGGCGGGGTGAGCTACTCCTCGCCCTCGTTGCCGTTGCTGCTGTAGTGGGAGGTGAGGCGTCCGTCAGCCGTGTAGATCCCCGCGCGAACGGCGGTCTGGAAGACCTCGTCGGGGGTCATGCGCTCGAGCTTGGCCATGATCCGCGCGTGAGTCTTCGCGTTCGCGTGCGGCGGAGGGGTGAAACCTGAGGTCTTGCGACGGTCGCTCATGACGCCTCTATCTGCAACGTCCGCGTCACACCCGTGGTAGGCGATGATCGTACGGTCCCAGCGCATGGGCGAGGTCTATGGCACGGAACGCCGCAACGCAAGGATGGGCGTCTACGGGCATCTGGTGGTGGAGAACCTGCGCGAGTCCCTGGCGAAGCTGACCGCGGCCCCTGCCCCGGCCTTCTTCCGAGCCCCCAGCGCGTGCACCGGCGGCCCATCGAGCTGCGGGGATGCTGCGGGGGCAGGCAGCCCCCGAAAACACCACCGCCGAGGCTCTCGGTTTCCCGAAGAATCCTCGGCGGTTGGAAGTGAGCGCGGAAGGAATCGAACCTTCAACCTATGGATTAAGAGTCCATTGCTCTGCCAGTTGAGCTACGCGCCCGGGCAAAAGCGGCGCGGTATGTACCGAGGCTGGCCTCCGTTGTCAACATCTGTTCTCGACGAGCTGCCTGCGCCCCTCTGGTAGGAGCCGTCGGAAGAGGCCCTGGGACTACCGCAGCAGCGGCGTTGCGACGCCTGGAGATCGTCGGGATTTCGGAATTCGGAACCTGGCCCCTAACCGACCAACGCCACGATTTCGGAATTCGGAACCTGGCCCCTAACCGACCAACGCCACGATTTCGGAATTCGGAACCTGGCCCCGAACCCCTCACCGCAGCGCGGCCCGGGTCCCCAGCCCCGCCGCCAGCACGAGGGCCGCGGCCGATGCGGCCAGAGCCCCCGCGTGGAGCCGCGCCCAGAGCTGGAGGCTGCGCGAACGGGCGCGAGCGTCGAAGTCCCCGTGGGCGCCGCGGTCTCCAGGGAGCGGAGCATCGAGGTTGTCGGGGTGCTCGGGCGCCATGAGCTCGTCGGTCTGCTGCGCTCGATAGCCCTCGACCGCCAGGTACTCGTCCAGAAACCCCGGAATGGTGCGCTGCCCCAGGATGGCCTTCCAGGCGCTGCCGGCGATCCACATCTCGCGCACCGGCTTCTCGGCGACGCGCAACACCGCCTGGGCGACGACCTCGGGTTGGAAGATGGGAGGAATCGGCTGCGGGTGCCGCGGCAGCCGCGAGCGCACGACGTCGAACTGCGGGGTGTTGACCGCGGGCAGCTGGAGCATCGAGACCTTGACCCGGCTCCGGTCGTGGATGAGCTCCGAGCGCAGCGAGTCGGTGAAGCCACGGATGGCAGCCTTGGCCGCGCAGTAGGCGCTCTGGAGCGGGATCGAGCGGTAGGCGAGCGCCGAGCCGATCTGGAGGATGGTCCCCTGATCCCGCGGGAGCATGTGCCTGAGGGCGGCGAGGGTTCCGTGGACCGTGCCCAGGTAGGTGACCTCGGTGACCCGCCGGTACTCCTCGGGGCGCATCTGCTTGACGGGTGAGAAGACCGAGACCATGGCGTCGTTCACCCAGGTATCGAGTCGTCCCCAGCGCCCGACCACCGCGTCGGCGGCGCGGTCGACCTCCGAGGCGTCGGCCACGTCGAGCGGGAGCGGCATCGCCTCGCCTCCCGCCTGGACGATCTCCTCGGCGGCGTGCTCCAGCGCCTCGGCGTTGCGGGCGATGAGCCCCACCCTGGCTCCCTTGGCGCCGAAGGCCCGGGCGACTGCGCGGCCTATGCCGCTGGAAGCGCCCGTCACCACGACCACCTGCTCGGCGACTCTCCTGGGCATGCGTCGTTGGCCTCCGAGGATAAGCTACCGCCAGATCTCGAGTGCAGCCCGGGCGTTCCCCTGCTGTGCAACCTGGCCAGACCGCCGCGAACCGACCAGGTGATGCAACGGCGCGGGTCGTCAAAGCCGCGACCGTGGGGAGCGATCCATCCCCCAGTGCAAAGGTCTTCAGGTAGCCGCTGTCGGGACTCCCACGCCTCCATGAGACAGGAGGACGGGGGAAGCTCACTCCGCGGCAACGGGCGCCGGCGCAGCACACGCCCTGGCGAGCTCCGAGTCATCGAGGAGCCGGTTCCACAGCCTCGACCAGGTTCCCCAGTCATGTTTGCCCTCGGTCCGGAAGGTGCTCCCCTCGGGCAACGCGGCGGCGAGCAGCCGGTGCGAGCGCGCCATGAAGTCCTGCTCTCCAAAGCCCAGCAGGAGCCGTGGCTGCCCCTTCTCGACCGCGCCCTTGAGCCAGCGCCACAGATCGCGCTGGTAGTCGTCCCGGGCGATCTCGGCCGGCGGGGCCCACTTCCCCAGTCCGCCGACCTTCTCGATCTCCTCGATGACCGCCTCGTCGCCCAGGAACGGCGCGAGCAGCACCACGCCCGCGAAGCCGGGATGCTCCTTGGCGTAGAGCAGGCTCCCCAGCCCGCCCATGGAGATGCCGACGACCCACACCTGCTCGTAGCCCTGCGCCTTCGCCGGTTCGAGCACGTCCTCGCGCAGCCGCTCGAGGAGCGTGCGCCGCGCGTAGTAGCCGACGACCGCGTTGGCCGCCACCGCGTCCACCTCCAAGGGCCGCTTCTGCAGCGCCTCGATGAAGCCGTGCTTCGCGTAGTCGTCGGCGCGGTCACCGCGCCCGGGGAGCATCAGCAGCAGGCACCTCTTGGGCTGGTCGGCCTGGCGCTGGTACTGGAGCGAGGCCATGGGCGTTGGCGCAGGCAGCAGCGCGGCACACCCGGAGCTGATGGTCATCGCCAGAGCCGGTGCGAAGAGAAGGCGCAGGGTCGTCATTCGTCCCTCGAACAGTCTGCGGAAGGCTTGCCCGAGATCGGTAACACCCTCCAGGTCCAGGCGCTCCGCAGCTCATCAATCAGGCGGTGCCCAAGGGCGGCACCCCCACCGCCCTGTCGCTGGGCCACGTTCTCGACGACCCGCGGATGCGCGCCACCGACGAGAACCGCGACCGCATCGTCATGCTGCTCACCGACGGCGCCCCGAACTGCAACCCGGCCAACGCCGCGCTGTGCACCGCGGCCTGCATGAGCACCCCCGCGAGCTGCAGCCAGGTCGGGCAATGCCAGCCCACCTTCTCCTGCAACTACATCTTCACCGGGGCCGGCTGCCTGGACGAGAACGGGACCGTCGCCGCGGTGCGCAAGCTCGCCGAGCGCGGCATCCGCACCTTCGTCATCGGCTTCGGGGCCGACACCAAGGACCCCGCCTCCGATGCCTACCGCGTCCTCGACGCCGCGGCGGTCGCGGGGAGCCTGCCGCGCGCGGAGGAGCCCCGCTTCTACCAGGCCAACTCCGCCGAGGAGCTGTCCCAGGCACTCGCGGCGCTGCTCGAGGTGGTCAACGAGTGCACCTACCCGCTCTCCCCGGTGCCGCCGAGCCCCAGCCTGGTGGAGGTGGTCTTCCTCTACGACGACGGCCGCGAGCAGACCCTGAGCCGCCCAGACGACGCCGGAACGGGCGACTGGGAATGGGACGCCGCCAAGGGCGCGGTGAGCATCAAGGGCCCCCGCTGCGCAGAGATTCTGTCTGCGCCCCAGGGGCTGAGAGTCGAGCTGCGCTACGTGACCGACCTATGAGTCACCAGCCAATCGCCGGATCCAGCTCGGTCAGCGGCCGGCCGAGCTGCTCGGCGGCGGCGCGGCAGCCACCCCGGCAGCGCTCCCACGACGAGCAGGTGCGGCATCTCTCGGGAATCGCCGTCCGCCACTGAGCCATGTAGCTCCCTGCAGCAGGGGCTCGAGCCCGCCCTCGTGGATGCTCCCCAGCACGGTCGGCGAGTGATTGCAGAAGCGCAGATTCCCGCCTGCCTCGAGCGCCAGTGGACGGGTCGCCACGTCGGTCCCACAGCTGGGGAAGGTGATGTTGCGGTACTGCAGCGGGTCGAGCACGCAGTGCGGGGTGCAGACATTGGAGGTGACGCGGAGACCGAGCCGGCACGCGGCAGCGTTGGCGTCGGCGAAGGCCCGAGTCATCTGCTCCCTGGACGGCTGCAGAGCTTCGCTCTCCTCGATGCCTCGGCCCCCGACATTGAACCGGTTGAGCATCACCCGCTTCACACCGAGCTCGCGGATCATCTCCAACGTCTGAGCCACGGACGACGCGTTGAGCGCCGTGAGGACCAACGCGGCGACGACGTTGCCGCCCAGCTCATGGAGCGTGCGCACCGACTCGACCGAGCGGGTCCAGGAGCCAACCTTGCCGGTCATCGCTTCGTGAGGACCAGGCTCGTGCGAGTGGACCGGCAGCTCGAAGAGTGACACGCCCAGCTCCACCAGAGTCCGGTACTGCTCCCGACTGCCGGAGTTGCCGTTGGTGATGACGTTCACGCTCGCGCCCTGAAGCCGGCAGAAGAGCACCAACTCGGGGAGCCGCTCGACGAGGAGAGGCTCACCGCCACTCATCGACACGTGCCCCACCTCGGCCTGCTGGAAGAGCCGCTTCAGCGTGCGAAGGGTCCCGGCGAAGCCCGGAGCCGGCGCCTGCGGCGCTTCCGGCCGCTTCCAGACGTTGTAGCAATCGCGGCAGTCGAGGTTGCAGCGCGGGGTCACCTCGAGGATGACGGAGCCCAAGCGCATGTCAGCGCTGCACGGTGAGGGTGACGGTGCTGTGCGGCGAGCGGGAGTCGCTGATCTCCGCCGCCGACAGCGTCCAGAGCTGGAGGTCGTAGCGCCCTTCGGCGAGCGGCGGGAGCCGCAGCTCGAACTCCTCGCTGGCGGCGTCGAAGGCGCCGTCCACGGGCACCAACTCGCCCTTCGCGACCGAATTGCGCGAGCCGTCGAGCACCTGGAACGAGAACGTCCCGCTCTCCCGCCCCCAGATGTCTCCGCGCAGCGTGACCCCCTCCGGCGGCACGGTGAGGGCGCCCTCGCGCACGTCGCGCATCGCCATGTTGTCGGGAAGCGCCTGGTCATAGCAGGTGACGGCACCGCACCCGGCAGCGGGGGCGGTGAACACCAGCAGCAGCGCCCCCAGGCGCAGCTTCTTCGCGATGAGCCATCGATTGCCGCCAGAAACGAAGACCAGGAACGAAACAACGGCGAACGCGACTCCAAGCAGGACGGCTGCCACCGGAACCAGGCTCTCTCGACGCATCCTCTACCTCTCTCTCATTCATCAATCGAAGGCGCCGCAGCCGTGCAGGGCACGCGCCAAGCGTACCGGCGTGGGATTTCGAGAGGTTGGAGAGAGCCGTCGAGTCGAGGGACTGACAGCCGAGTCGCGAAGAGCATCCCCCACGGCGATTCGCGGCTCGTCCTCGCGCGCCAGCGTCGCGCCGGGCAGCCGCGTGCACCCTGAGCCGCGGCC
>JACRCT010000261.1 GCA_016218885.1 Deltaproteobacteria bacterium
ACGGCTCGGAGGTCACCTTGGGGACCAACCCGCTCGTCGCCGATACGGATGGCGACGGCCTGAGCGACGGGGTCGAGGACTTCAACCACGACGGCGTACGACAGTCCTACGAGACCAACGCCACCCAGGCCGATAGCGAGGGCGACGGCTGCAACGACGGCGCCGAGGACCTGAACGGAAACCATGTCGTCGACAGTGGCGAGAGCAACCCTCTCGACTCCCATGACTGTGGCCCGGCGCGCACGAACAGAGACTCGGACTGCGACGGGCTCACCGATGAGGTGGAGACCAACATCACCCATACGCTGCCCAACAACCCCGACACCGATGGGGACGGCATCCGCGACGGGCGCGAGCGTGGCGTCACGACCAACCCTGATCCGCTCAGCTGCCCGCAGGCGGCCTTCACCTCCAATGTGCTCGATGTCGATCCGGGCACGGTCACCGACCCGACGCGGGTGGACACGGACTGCGACGGCCTGCGCGACGGGGTGGAGGACGCTGACCGGGATGGTCAGGTCGACGCTGCCGAGACCGATCCCAGCGATCCGGACACCGATGGCGATGCACTGAACGACGGCTTGGAGTCGGGAGTCACGACCAACCCCGACCCCGCCAACTGTCCCGGCTTCCAGGCCGATGCGAATCCCGCGACGACCACCGATCCCCGCAATCCGGATAGCGATGGCGACCAGGTCTGGGACGGGACCGAGGACTCCAACCAGAATGGCGCGGTTGAGTCGAGCGAGGGCGAGCTCGACCCCGGAAACGCCGGGGATGTGACCGCCCCCGACTTCCAGGCCTGCGCCCAGGGCACCTCGCCGGGCACGTTCCAGCTCAAGCCCATCCAGATCATCCCGGTGCCGGGACGAAACGCCGACGTGACCTTCGCGGTCTCGCCCGACTTCGATGCCGCCAACACCACCACCTTGAGCCTCTCCGGCGAGAACAGGGGAGTCATGCTCTTCGACCCCACCCTGCAGGTGGCTGCCTTCGCCTTCAAGATCACGCCGGGGCTGGACGGCGCCGACGTCAGCGCCCAGCTGCAAACGCTGGAGGGGCTGATGGCCGGGGCGGGGACCTTGGGCAGCAAGTTCGTGCAGGTCTTCGACACCTGGGATCCGCCACTGCCAGCCACCGCCTTTCGCGCCGCACAAGCGCAGTACACCTGGACCGACAACGGCGACGACACGGTCGGCAAGGCGGCCAACGACCTGGTGGAGGCGATGCTCCCCGGAGTGGGCAGCCTTCTCCCCGGTGCGGCCTTCGGCTCCGAGACCGGAGAGTTCCGCCTCAAGCTCGAGCTCATCCGGCGGTCGGCCAACCCCAACGTGGTGGTCGGAGCGCTCACCCGCGACACCGATGCCAGTCCGATCACCGAGGCCCGCAGCTTCCGCCTTGATGACATCACCAACGGCTCGGCGGTGGCACAGTACGGCGACACCACGGGGGTGCAGTGCGACCGCATGACGGTGCAGCCCTACTCGCCCATCGATTTCGTATGGGTGGTGGACAACTCTGGCTCCATGAGCAACGAGCAGGACGCGGTGGCGACCGCCGCGGCGCAGATGGCCTCGCAGTTGGGCAACACCACGGTGGCCTGGCGCATCGCCGTGATCACCACCGACCTGGACAACATCTCCAACAGGCTCACCGGGGGCGCTTGTGACCAGGACGGAAACACCCCCGGCTATTCGTGGGGCACCTGCGCCTACCCGAGCAGCCGCCCGCGCTACTGCTCCTTCACGAGCCAGGCCTCGACATTCCAGAGCTGCATTGCCGCATTGAGGACCGGTGGCAGCGGAAGCGAGCGGCCATTCCGGTCGCTGGCCTGCGCCTTGAAGGCCGGCGGCAACCCGCCGACGAACCCGCCATCCCCGTACTCCAACAACTGCGGTCGGTCCTCCGGCTACAACTACCGCGTGCCTCCGGGCACCTACGCCATGCTCGACCGCAGCGCAGCGGACGCGCAGAAGCTGCGTGATTCGGCGCTTCCTGCCTTCATCTTCCTGACCGACACCAACGAGCAGTCGGACGGCTCCTATGTCGCCAGTTCGAGCGACCCAGTCCCCAGCGATTCGCTGACCAAGATCTCGGACTGGGCGGCGTTCTTCAAGAACTTCGATGGCGAGGGGACCGACATGTCCAGCGCGTTCGTGGCTGGCCTGGTGTGCCCGCCGGGGACCAATTGCAGCGACTACGACCTCGAGGACTACCCGAACTACATGAACACCCGCTGGCCCACCTTCTTCGCCGAGATGGGTGGCGTCTACGCTGACCTGCCCGACGACGACGACTTGCAGCAGACGGCGAAGATCCAGGCGGCGGTCGCCCTCATCCTCGACAAGGCAGTGGGGCGGGTCTCTCCCTACAAGCTGGCCAAGGCACCGATCTCGGCGACCATCAAGGTCGCCACCGCCGCGCTCCTGGAGGGTGCCTGCAACGCCAACGACATCCCGCGCAGCCGCACCAACGGCTGGGACTACGACGGCGCCCACCGGACCCTGAAGTTCTACGGGGCGTGCCGGCCGAAGACGACCGAGCTGGGTAAGCGCATCTCGGTCTCCTATCGCTACTGGATCGATCGCACCCCCGACCCCGATGGCGGCTCGCCCCCCTGCGGTGGACCCTGCCCGGCGGGCCAGGTCTGCGATCCGGTGACCAATACCTGCCTCTGCCAGGGCAACTGCGGAGGCACCTGCTCGGCCCCCTTGGCCTGCGACATGTCGAGCTGCGGCTGCGTCTGCCCGCCCGATTGCCGCGGCTGCCAGCCGGGCTTCACCTGCAATGCCTCGCCTTCGGTATGCGCCTGCAGCTGCCAGCCCGACCCGGCCTGCGTCCTGCGTCCGGGGCACGTCTTCGACAGCAACACCTGCCAATGCGTGTGCAGCGCGGCGGCGCTGGGCTGTGGTCCCAACGAGACCGCCGACCTCGCCACTTGCAGCTGCCTGTGCAAGCCGGACTGCGGCGGCTGCGCGGCGCCGCGCTCGTCATGCGATCCGGTGGCTTGCGCCTGCAGCTGTGACCCTGTCCAGACCTGCGGGGTCGGTTTCAGGATGGATCCGGCGACCTGCACCTGTGTCTGCGACCCCGGCAGCCTCTTCTGTCTGCCTAGCGAGCAGCCGAACGCCGCGGCCTGCACCTGCGAGTGTCGGTCCGATTGCGGCGGCTGCGTGCCGGGCTACGCCTGCGATCGGCCGAGCTGCTCTTGTGCCTGCGATGCGGGCGCGCTGGCCTGCCAGGCGCCCCTCGCCCCCGACCCGCTGTCCTGCTCGTGCCAGTGCCCCTCCGATTGCGGCGGCTGCGCGAATGGCTTCGTCTGCAACCCTGCCTCGTGCGCCTGCGAGTGTCCCTCGACCGTGACCTGCGGGCCAGGGGAGCGACTCGACACGGCCACGTGCCGCTGCATCTGCGATCCCAACTCCCTGTTCTGCGGGCCCAATCAGCAGCCCAACTCCGCAACCTGCAGCTGCGACTGCCGCAGCGACTGCGGGGGCTGCCTGCCCGGATACGAGTGCGACACGCCGACCTGCAGCTGCGCCTGTGACCTGGATTCGACCTGCGCGGATCCCAAGCAGAAGCTGGACCCGGCGAGCTGCACCTGCGTATGCGATACCGCCCAGCTGGGCTGCCAGGCGCCGAT
>JACRCT010000257.1 GCA_016218885.1 Deltaproteobacteria bacterium
CGCCCAAGTGCAACCCGACTGCGGGGCTCTGCGTAGAGTGCCTCGACGAGAGCGACTGCACGGCGACTGCGCCCATCTGCGACTCCTCGACCATGGCCTGCCGCGTCTGCCAGGCCAGCGACTGCACGGGGGCGAAAGCCATCTGCGAGACCGAGGGTGCCAACGCCGGCAACTGTGTGGAGTGCACCTCCAGCGACAGCTCGGCCTGTGAGGCGCCCACACCGTATTGCGATCTGGCGAGCGAGCGCTGCGTCGAGTGCCGCGATGCCAGCGACTGCTCGGCCGGGACCCCCATCTGCGACGCCACCGACCACGTCTGCCGCCCCTGCGAGGTCGCCGCCGATTGCGCTCCGAATGGCGTGTGCGCGGCCAACCTGAGTGATCCCCAGGTGGGGCGATGCGTGCAGTGCACCTCCGAGGCGGGCGGATGCACGGCGCCGTTGACCTGCGATCCGATGACCGACACCTGCTTGGGTTGCACCTCCAGCGCGCAATGCAGCGATCCCAACCCCATCTGCGGCGACGACCAAAGCTGTCAGCCGTGCTCCACAAGCGCCGATTGTGAGGGCGAGCTCTGCGCGACCTCTGGCCCCGCGCAGGGCGCCTGCGTGCCGTGCACGCCTGACGATGCAACGCGCTGCGCGGCGGAGACGCCGAGGTGCGATCCGGCGACCGACACGTGCGTCGCCTGCCTTGCCGCCGGTGACTGCAATGATCCCCTGCATCCGGCCTGTGATGTGACCGAGCACAAGTGCGTCTCCTGTGGGGCGGACCTCGGCTCGGGCCAGGCGCTCCCATGCGCCGATCCCACGAAACCCGCCTGCCAGCAGTCGGGTCCGCTCGCAGGCCAGTGCACCGAGTGCTCGGCGAGCAACAACGCCGCCTGCAGCACCGCCCGCCCGATCTGCCTGGCCACCGGTCGCTGCGGCTGCGGCATCGACTCGGACTGCGGTCTGGTCGGTTCGGGCCGGGTCTGCGCGAGCGGGACTTGCCAGGACGGCTGCCGAGGAACGGGCAATGAGTGCCCGGAGAACCAGGCCTGCACCTCGACGGACGAGCAGGTCGGCACCTGCCAACCGGCGCCCGGCCTGGATGCTGGCGCGCCAGCCGACGCTGCGGAGACGACCGTCGACGCCAGTGGCGCTGACCTCGACGGCTCGGAGCCCGTCCTCGCGAGCGATGCGGGGGCGGCCTACGTGCTCGAGGGCGGCGGCTGCAGCTGCAACGCGACCGGTGGTCCTCTCGTTCTGCTGGGAGCGCTGGCGAGCCTGGCGATGGTGCGGCGGCGCCGCCGAGGCTGAAAGACAACGGGCAGGCGGTCCAAGTGAGCCGGACACCAGACCCCAGGAATCCAGGACAGCAGCTCCTGGAGCCTGGGGTCGGGTCCGAAGTCCTCTGCCTGGGGGATTACGGAGCGATGGCCATCCGCAGGATGCGGATATGGCAAGTGCCCAGCGTCGAAGAGTGGGGGTCAGGAGCAGGCGCCCAGCCGTCGCACTTCATGTAATGGAGCAGGAATGCTCGCTCCTGAGGGAGGTACAAGGGCTTGGGGCCGAGCCACCCTCCCGATTCCTTGTAGACCACCTGCCAGGATTGCGCGTTTTCGGGCGTTCGGGTGGTCAGGATGGTCGGCCCCGAAGCGAAGGCCCAGGCCGTTCCGTCGTCCTCGATGTAGATCCTCGACGCAGCAAAGGGCGAGGCGACGGGGGGAAGCCAGTGATGGGTGGCCGGATCCCACATCACGTAGGCGTAGGGCTGATTCGGGGGCCGAACCATGATCACGGGCGAGCCATTCTTGGCGAAGGTGAGGTTCGCTGTTCCGTGGTAGCCGAGCCCGGGGACGAACATGTCGGCATTCACATATTGGATGGGCAGGCTGTAGGCCGAGCCATCGCTCTTCATGAACGTCCTGGCGTCGGTGGATTGGGCGTAGGCGTAAGTCGGTTGAGGCTCCGAGCCCGCGGAGGTGGCGCCGTAATCCGACCATCCCCAGGCCACGTGCATGTTGTTGTTGGGCTCGAACCACAGCCGCAGGTCGTTGACCCACCAACTGTCCGAAGAGGCAAAGGTCGGAACCATGAGCGGGGTGCCAGGGGTGCGGATGGTCGCATCCCCTGAGGCGAGGGTCACGTTCTCGCCAATGGGCACCCATTTCTTGCTCGCGGTGTCATAGCGGGCGATCCCCCCGCTGAATACGCTGTGGAGCCAAGACAGCTGGGGCTTGAGCGCGAAGCGATAGGTGACATAGACCTGACCATTGCGATCGTAGAAGAAGGCGGGATAGGTGATCTGGGTCCCGGGGATGGCTGCCTCTCCGAGATACGGGAAATGCAATGAGTTATCGTATTTCACTGACTGCAAATCGGCGGCGGAGACAGCCTCGCCGCGGAACGCGAAATCGCTGATGTCTTCTGGGCTTGTGGAGACCGAATACTGCCACGGCATGTTGTGCATGTTGTAGGCGGCATGGATGTACCCGGTGCCGTCGACCGCGATGCTGCCGAGGTTGTGGTAGGGGTCATCAAGCGTCCTGTCCTCGAGGAGCTTCGAGGTCCAGACATAGCCGGCTCCGGCCTTCACGCCCCTGCGCACCATGGTCCGCAGATTCATGCCATCCGCAGCGCCGATTTGGGGCTCGACATTGATTGTGTAGACGACGCCATTGCGATACGCCACCGGGGTACAGAAATCTCCCAGGTTTCCAGCGGCCACCGGCAGATAGGACATGACCGTCGAGAACGTGGGGCCCCCATTTGCCCGGTAGGGGCAATCGAGATCGTTCGCGGTCGTGCACCCGGCGGGGCAGCAGCCGTCGCTGGAGGCGCAGGCGCTGACCGGCGTGTAGACGCAGTGCAGGGAGCAGGTGTCGGCCGAGCCGGTGGGGCTGTCCGCGGTGCAGGCGTCGTAGTCGTCGCAGGATGCGGGGCAGTTGCCGTCGCAGTGCTCGCCGGGCTCGACGATGTGGTTGCCGCAGACCGAGGCGCAATCAGGGTCGGTGCGGCCGGTGCAGCCCGGTGGGCAGCAGCCGTCGCCGGAGAGGCAGGCGGCAATCGCCGAGTGGCGACAGACCGCGGTGCACCTGGTGGCTGAGCCCTCGATCGTGTCGGCGGTACAGGCGTTGGCGTCGTCGCAGGAAGCCGGACAGTCACCGTCACAGGTCTCGCCAGGATCGAGGGTCTGGTTGCCGCAGGCCGAGGCGCAGTCGGCGTCGGTGAGGCCGGTGCAGGCGGCTGGGCAGCAGCCGTCGCCAGCGAGGCAGACGGTGATCGCCGCGTGGCGACAGACCGCGGTACACCCGGCGGCCGAGCCCTCGAGGATGTCGGTCGTGCAGGCGTCGGCGTCGTCGCAGGAAGCCGGACAGTCAGCGTCACAGGTCTCGCCGGAATCGAGTCGGCCGTTCCCGCAGGTCGGGGCTGGGGGCGGGGTCGATGGCGTGCTGCAGGCGGCCGCGAGCAGGACGGCAATGCCCAGGGGGCGCATTGCTCTCCACGATCCCTCGGGAGTCTTCAGATGGCACCTTGGCCGCCCGGCGAGGCGGTCGACGAGAAGCTGGGAGAGCCTAGAGGTGCTGGCGGTTCCTTCGGACATGCCCCCCCCCCTGAAGATCGGGCGGATGGGCTCAACAGGACGCTCTGTGAGCTCGTGACGGACGACGACGAGACTACGCCTCGCACCATCCGGGAAGCTAGCCGGCCAGACAGAGCGCTCACGCTGAGTCGAAGAGATCGGCGCGGCCCGTTCATGGGGCCACCTGACGGCTACCTAGCCTCGGCATGGCCTCCAGGCCCCCAGCATTTGAGGCGAGCCTTTGCTCGGTGCTCTGGGCTGGCTTAGCCCTGCGAAGACTCCGGCGCCTCCCACGTCACTGGGCACTCCGAGCGCGGGTGACACTCCATCGCGATTCCTCTCTTGCTCCAGGAAGCGCCGGTGCGTGGCCCGTGTCGCGCGTGATACCGCTCTGGCGCACCCGACCGGAAAGAAGGGTCCAGGCTCGTGCTCCCGCTGCGTCTCGGCAGACTCGCTGGCTCGCTTCTGATCTCGGCGTGGGCAGGACCTGGATTGCCCGGCCCCTCTTCCCGTGGGACCGGGCCTCGGGCGCGGGGCCGGAGATGAGCCACGGGCGGGGCGGCGTGCTTCCCTGCCGGCCAGCGCAGTGCTATCTGGCCCAGCCATGGCCGACGAGCTTTGCCCCCGTGTCCCGCGCGACGTCCCCGTCCTCTTCGCCACGCGCATCCTCCGGCTGTTCGCCTATGGCTTCCTCTCGGTGGTCCTGGCGCTGTACCTGGCCGCGGCGGGGCTTACTGAGGGGGAGATCGGCCTCCTGCTGACCCTGACGCTCGTCGGCGACACCGCCATCTCCTTGTGGATAACCACCAGCGCCGATCGCATCGGGCGCAAGCGCATGCTCATCGCCGGCGCGGCGCTGATGGTCTTCGCCGGCGTGCTCTTCGCCGTCACCCAATCCTTCTGGCTGCTGCTCCTCGCCGCGACCATCGGCGTGATCAGCCCCAGCGGCAACGAGGTCGGGCCCTTCCTCGCCATCGAGCAGGCTGCGCTCTCCGAGGAGATCGCCGCCCAGAAGAGGACCCGGGTCTTCGCCTGGTACAACCTGGTGGGCTCGTTCGCCACCGCCCTGGGTGCGCTCGGCGGAGGGGCGCTCGCCCAGCTGCTGCGCTCCAGGGGCGCGGGCGAGCTCGACAGCTATCGCGCGGTGGTCATCGGCTACTCCGTCATCGGCGCGGCCATGGTCCTGCTCTTCTTGAAGCTCTCCTCCGCGGTCGAGCCCCAGCTGGCGAAGCGGGTCCAGGCGCCGCCAGCGTGGTTCCATGCCGACCTCGGGCTGCGCGAGTCGCGGCGCAACGTCTTCAAGCTCGCCGGGCTCTTCACCCTCGACGCCTTCGCCGGCGGCTTCGTCGTGCAGGCCTTCGTCGCCTACTGGTTCCACAGCCGCTATGGGGTCGACCCCGCGACGCTGGGGACGATCTTCTTCGGCGCCAACGTGCTGGCCGGCGTCTCGGCGCTCTCCGCCACGTGGCTCGCCTCGCGCATCGGGCTGCTGCAGACCATGGTGGGCACCCACCTGCCCTCCAACCTGCTGCTCGTCCTGGTGCCGCTCATGCCCAGCCTTCCCTGGGCAATCGCCATGCTGCTCGCGCGCTTCAGCATCTCGCAGATGGACGTGCCCACGCGCCAGGCCTACACCATGGCGCTGGTCACCCCCGCCGAGCGCTCCGCCGCGGCGGGGATCACCGGCATCGCCCGCACCGTCGGGGCCGCGCTCTCCCCGCTGGTGGCCGGGCCGCTCTACGCCAGCGTAGGCCTCGCCAGCGTGCCCTTCTTCTTGGCGGGAGGGCTGAAGATCGCCTACGACCTCTTGGTCTGGCAGACCCTCCGCAAGGTTCAGCTCCCCAAGTAGCGCCCTCGCCTCCGCCCGCGTCTTCGCCACCTGACCTGACTACGACTTTTGTCACCTCAGCTGGAGCCGTCTTCGCGGAACGCTGAGCGCGACTGGCTCGGCGGCTCCCGCTTTTCGCAAGACCAGGCGCACGGTGGTGCCCTCCGCGCCGCGAATCTTCTGCAAGGCGCGGTCGAATCCCAAGGCGCTCACCGGGGTCCCGTCTACCGAGACGAGCAGATCGCCAGGCGCAAGGCCCTGCTCCTGTGCTCCACCACCGCTGATCACTCGCTCGACCTGAAGGAAATCGCCTGTGGCCTTGAGGACCGCTCCGATCCCCGCCAGCTCCAGGGTCGGGTCCTCCCCTTCCTTGGTGGGCGTCAGGTCGAAGGTCAGGGGGCCCAACACGTCCCCCTGGCGCGCTCGCAGCCCGCCGATGATTCGGCCGTGGTGCCCGCTCGCGGCGACCAGGACGGACGAGTCACCTTCCGGAAGGCCGACCAGCTCGAAGGCCCCGTCCGCGACGGTCACGGTGCTCGCCGCCAGGGGAAGCGCGCTGGGGCCGATCCCCTGATCCCTCTGGAGAGTGACTCTTGCGTTGCCTAGGCTCCGGCCGTCGCCAGCGGAGATCACCCGTCCCCTGAGTGTGGCACCGAGCAGGAGGCGCACGAGAGCTGGTTCTGCGAGCGCGGGAGGGACGGGTACCTCGACTCTCAACGGATCGGCGGGGGCAAAGCCCTGCGCCGAGATGAGAACCGAATAGCTTCCGGCCTCCAAATTGCCCACCTGGAACTCGCCCCGTGAGTCCACTACTGAGCGCCAAGCGGCAGGCGCGACCTCTAGCGCTCCCCTGGCCCGACCGACCACCAGGGTGAAGACGGGGACCGGTCGCCCCTCGCTGTCCACGACCGTGCCGCGAATGGACGCACCGGCAAGGAGCGCCAGCTCGACATCGCGAGCGCCCGCTGCGACCTTCATACCTTCCGACGAAGCCCAGTCGGGATGGCGGGCATCGAGGCGATAGTCTCCCGCTGCGAGCCGCTCCAGCGAGAAGCGCCCTTCGGGATCGGTGACGGTGCTGATGTCTCCTCCTTGATCGCCTGAAGCCCTTCCGCCGGACGCAATGGGAGTGGCGCGCACGACTGCGCCGGTGATTGCCTGTCGCGAAGGATCGAGGACCCGTCCGGTGAGGCGAAGGGAGGACGCAGAGGAGGTCCGGTCGCCGAGGCGGATGGTCATCTGGTGCGACACCTGCGCCGAGAAGCTCAGCGTCCCGCGCCCAGGTGCGTAGTCGGGGTGGGTTGCTTCAAAGGCGGCGGAGTCGGGTGCGTGGAAGGTGAAGCTGCCGTTGGCGTCGGTGACGAACCGCTCTGCGATGGGCATCAGGGCCTGGGACGATCCGGACACGTCGAGCCGGCGCACCTCGGCCCCGGACACAGGACGTCCGTCCGGAGCCAGGACGAGCCCCCGGTAATCGATCGCTCTGGAGAGATAGAGGGTCACGTCCCGGACCCGCTGGCCAGGCCGGGCCCAGAAGGAGATGGGGCTGTGGCTCCACTCGGGCGCGTAGGGCAGGAATCCCTCGGCGTGGACTGCGACCAGCTCATGCGGGCCCGCCTCCCAAGGCTCGAACACGAAGCCGCCATCCGTCCGGGTGGAGACCGAGACGGTCTTGCCCGCAATCGAGAAGACCACCTGGGCCCCGCCGATGGGCCGAGCCGTCCCCCAGCTGAGGATCTGGCCCTCGAGCGCGCCGAAACGGGCATTGGGGTCCGCCTCGGTGCGCGCGCGGGGAGGAACCACCGGAGCCGAAGCGTCGTGACGAGGAGATTGCGGCTGCGAGGGGGAAGTGGGCGACAGCTCGTGCGCGGCGCGGCCATTGCCCTCCTCGATTGCCGTCGGGGCCAGCTGTTCGTGCGCCTCAGGCGGACTTTGAAGCAGGGCGTGTGCGCGGTGGCCTCCCAGCCACGCCGCCAGCCCTGCCACGAGGAGCAGCCCCACCGCCACGGCGACCAGCGCGGTCGTGCTCTTGGCGGCCAGGGTGAGCTCCCGTAGGGTGCCCCAGCGCGATCTGGGAAGGGCCAGGGGGACGAGCGCCAGGCAGCCATAGGGGCGGAGCGGGTCGCTCTCCGATAGCTCCCCGCGAAGCCGGTCGAGCCCCGTCTTCAGGCGCCAGCGGACAGTACCAGCGGGCACTCCCTGCCTTCGGGCGATCTCCGCGGCGGAGAGGCCGTCGAAGTAGCGCAACACGACCGCGGAGCGGAACGGCTCGTCCAGGGCGACCACGTGGTCGAGGAGGAGCTGCTGCGCTTCGAGCTTCTCCAGGAGATGCTCCGGCGACGGCGCGGTGAGCGGGGCCACCTCGGCGGCTGCCACCTCCCGAGCGGCACGGTGCATGGCGGATCGGTGCGCCAGCTTGACGGCGTTCTGCATGACCCGGGCGAGCCACGGCCGCAGCGGCACGCCCTGCTCGGGAGGGTGGCGCAGGCAGGCCATCCAGGTGGCCTGCACTGCCTCGTCGGCCCTGGCCGCGTCGCGCACGAGCGTCCGCGCGAGATCCTCGAGCCAGGTACAGTTCTCTCTGAGTGCGGCGAGGGCGATGGAGGGTTGTTCGCTCATTTGCCAGGATGATGCCGCCGGCCCCCGAAGTGTTGGGATCGGGCTTCTGGTTGGCCCAAGCGAACACTGGCTCGTGCTCACCTTGGAGCTCGGCTCCGGGCTTTCCACCAAGTCTGGAGCGCGACCGCCGGCCCCTTGAGAGGCCGAGCGCTACTTCGAGGTCGTCGACTTCAGCGCGGGGTCATCCCCGTGCAGGCGAGACGCGGCGGCGGCGGGCGAGGCCAGCGAGGACCCAGACCATGCCGAAGAGCGCGAGCGTCGTCGGCGCGTCCCCGCCCGCGTTGCACCCGCAGCCGTCAGCCTCGGGCGTCGCGGGGACGCGGCAGCCGTTCGAGCAGCGGTCGCCGTCGACGGTGTTGCCATCGTCGCATTCCTCGCCCTGGCCGAGGATGCCGTCGCCGCAGCTGGCGAGCTTGCAGGTGGGAAGGCACGCGTCGGAGTAGAGGGCGTTGCCGTCGTCGCACTCCTCGCCCGGGCCGATGGATCCGTCGCCGCAGCGGGCGCGCTTGCAGGTGGGCAGGCACTCGTCGGTGTCGACGGTGTTGCCGTCGTCGCATTCCTCGCCGGGGCCGACGATGCTGTCGCCGCACGTGGCGAGGCGGCAGGTGCTGAGGCAGGCGTCGGGGTCGAGGGCATTGCCGTCGTCGCACTCCTCGCCTTCGTTGACGACGCCGTCGCCGCAGCTGGCCGGCACGATGGTCACCGTCGCCGACTTGGGCGCGCCAACGAGGTAGACCTCACCGCCCTCGTTCAGCGTGACGATCACCGTCTCGTTTGCGTTTGGAGACGCGGAGGGGACCACGTCGATCGTCGCTGCTGCGCTTCCGGCCGGAATGACGACGGAGCGGCTCAGGGGCGTGTAGGACCCGGCGGGCGCGGTGCCGCCGACGGTGTAGGTCACCCTCAGCGAGGAGGAGAGGAGCCCGTCGCGGGTGACGGTGAGCTGCCCGGGGGTCCCGCCTTCACGTGCCGTCGCCGTCGTGGCCGAGATCGACACCAGAGGCATCTCGCACATCAGCTCGAGCGCCCAGCTGTCGAGCACGCCGGCGCCGCCGTTGGCCTGGTCGTGCACCGTGAGCGACCATTCGCCGTCCCGGGGCAAGCCCCGCAAGGCCGAGAGCGCCGCGGCCGGGCGCACGGTCTCGTTGACCGCGGGGATCGTGAGGTCGCACATCCCGCTGGCGGTCTCGCCCTCGTCGGAGAAGAGGGCGTCGACGTCGTCGCGCGGGCACTGGCTGCCGGCCTGGGACAGGAGGACCACGCTCGTGCCGCCCGGGTGGGTGAGGGTCACCTTCAGGTCCCCGATGGAGGGGTGGATGATCTTCACCCGCACGTTGACGTCGACGAGCGGCGCGCCAGCGCACTGGTCGGCGGGGACGGTGAGCTTCGCCACCAGCGGGTTGGTCCCGTCGGGGATGGTCCCGTCGCAGGGAAGCTGGGCGGTGCTGATCCCGGGATGGGTGCCGGTGCACGGGCAGCCTGGCCCGGGCACGGTGGGACAGGTCTGGGCGGCTGCGGGGGCGCTCAGGCCGGCGAGCAGAGAGGCGATGAGGATGGTTCGCTGGATCATGGTGGTCTCCCTCGCGCTTACCAGGCCGGGTTGTCGAGCTGGAACGCGCCCAGCGCTGCGGCGCGGCTGCCTTGCGGCTGGATGGTGATGACGGTCGCCTGGCGCAGGGTGGGGTCCACCGTCGGCCCCCCGTCAGCGGCGTGGAAGTCCAGCGTCAGGAACCCGGTCTCGAACGGGACCTCGAGGCCTCCCGCCCCCACGTCGAGCCGCGCCGCGACCCGTGGGAGGAACGTCCCGGCGAGGGCGGTGGTGTTCTCCTGCTCGTCGAAGGCGTGGACGGAGACGTTGGCGAGGGGGAAGGGCGCCGGCAGCGCGGCGCAGTCGAAGGCGGCGACGGCCGTGCCCGGGTCCTGCCATACGATGAGGCTGGTGCGCGCCCCGGCGGCGGGGTTCTGGTAGCGCGCCTGCCAGCGGTTGCCGAGGGGCTCGCGGTTGTCGCTCGCGTTCCAGCCGAGGTAGCGGCCGTAGAAGGTGTAGTTGCCGGGGGTCCGCGTCGCGTCCGAGGTGGCGTCGGCCTGGATGTGCGTGACCGGGCCGGTGTACCCCAGGCCGGCGGCGCGGTTGAAGAAGGTGAAGGTTCCGGTCACGACGTTCTGACTGGTGGCGACGCCAGTGCCCCCGTTGACGAGGTAGCCCGGCCGGCCCGGAATGTCCCGGCCGCAGCTGTTGACGGTGTCGGCGGTGACGTAGCCGCGGGCGACGTGGTCGCCGAGCGGCGCGCCGCTGCACTTGCCGCCCCACAGCGCGGACGGCTGGCCGGTATGCGCCGCCTGCAGGTGCGCACGCTCCGCGGCGGTGAGGCGCGGCTCGGGCAGGAAGCCGTGGCAGCTCGCGAAGTTGATGTCCTGCGAGAACAGCCCCTGATTGCTGATCCCCGACGTGTCCTTCGCGTCGTCGGTGGGATCCTGGCCGTCGCTGGCGGTGGGCTCGACGAGGCCGGCGGTGAAGAGGAGCCGTAGATCGAGGTTGGAGACGTCGAATCCGGTGAGGTAGACGTTGCCCCACCAGGTGGGCACGCCGAGGTCGGTCCAGAGGACCACCCGCAGCGTCACAGCGGTGGCCGTGGTGTTGGTGATGGTCATGGCGGTGCTGGCGCGGTTCGGGTCCTCGAGATCGACCTCGAAGTAGGGGAGGAGCAGGGTCGCCGCCGGCCGCGGGCCGGAGGCGCCGATGGGTACTGCGGGCGGAGGCCAGGGAGGGTTGAAGGTCTGGCCGTGGACCGGGTGCAAAGCGGAGTCGAGGGGGACTGCCGCGCCGCCGACGGTGAGCGCCACGCCTCCCGGGACCGCCTCCGGCCGGCTGCTGACGAGGACGTAGGACTGGGCGGCGGCCGGGTCTGAGGTCGGGTTGGCGCCGGCACCGGTGGGGCTGGTGTTGAGGTTCAGGTTGAGGAAGCCGCGCGGCGGCAGCTCCGCGAGGCTGCCCGTGCCGATGGGCACGACGTTGAGCACGCCGGGGAACGGCGGCGGCGGATCTTCGGCGCCGGGGATGTGGTTGAGGCCGCTGCCGCCGACCTCGGTGGGGTTCTCCTGCAGGTCGAAGCCGACGATGGACTCCTGCCTCAGCGGGTACCACGCCGGCTTGCCTGTGGCGCAGCCGAAGCGGGCCGGCGCGGTCTTCGGGTCACGCCATGCGATCACGCTGGAGCCCTCGCCCTCGTAGGGGACGGCCCACTGGGTGGCCAGGGGCTCTCGGTTGTCGCCCGCGGTCCAGGCCACGGCGCGGCCGTAGAAGGTGTAGTTGCCGGCGGTGGAGGTGCGCGGGTCGGTGGCGCTCGCCTCCAGATGGACCGCCGGGGCGGCGACGACCACCTCGCCCGCGGCGTCGAGGAGCGCGAAGTCGCCCAGGAGCACGTTCTGGTTGGTGGCGTCCCCCGTGCCACCCGGCAGGAAGTACCCGTCCTGGTGCGGCAGGCGCGTGCTGCAGGCGCGCACCGTGTCGATGGTCACGTAGCCGCGGGCGACGTGGTCGCCGTGGGCCAGGCCGGCGCACTCACCGCTGGCCACCTCTTGGCCGGTGAGGGCTGCGCCGAGCGCCGCCACCTTCGTGGCGCCGAGCGGCGCAGGGGGAAGGACGCCCGTGCAAGAAGCGAAGCTCGCGTCGGCGGTGGTGGCTGGGAGGTTGCCTGCGAGGACCTCGCGCAGGCCGACCTTCTGCACGCCGTTACCGGCGAGCGCCATCTGGAAGCTCAGCACCGGCACCGCCGCGTCGGTCCAGATGACCACGTTGGTCAGCACCGGGCTCGCGCTGGAGTTCACCACGGTGATGCGGGCGTCGGTGCCGGTCGGGGTGTCGAGGTCCACCTCGAAGTAGGGCACGAACAGGGTAGCGGAGGGGGCGACGTCGAGAGTGCCGATCACGGCGTGCGCCGCGAGCGGCAGCGACAGCACCGCCCAGAGGAGGAGCAGGGAGAGTCCGCGCCGCATGCATCATTCCTTTCTGACTGACACCGTGAAAGCAGCGAGCCCGCCGCCCGAGGGGCAACGCACGACCTCGCCGATCATCTCTGGCTCGCCGGCGAAGGATACGACGATCGCTTCGGGGCCGCCTCCTGTGAGATCGGCGAAGGCGAGGTGGCTGCCGCGGCACCCGGCACGCCACGCCGGGGCGGGCAGCTCGAGGTCCGGGGCGACGAAGCCGTGGCCGTCGCCGGCAAAGAGGAGGAGCGCGCCGTCGTCGCTCACGGAGCCGAGGTCGCGACTACCGTCGCCGTCGAGGTCCCCGGTGGCGAGCGCGACGATCTCCGGGCCCCCGACGGTCTCGAGCACGCCGCGGCGCTCGAAGCGGTCGGCGCGGCTGTAGTGGATGTCGATGGCGCTCACTTTGCCGCGCGGCTCGGTGCGGCGGGAGGCGACGACGAGGTCGGCGCGGCCATCGTGATCGAAGTCCGCGAGGGCCACGGCGCGCACCAGGGCCCGCTCCGGGAGCTCGGAGATTTCGGCGATGGTCCGTGCTCCTCCGCTGGCGCCGCCACGGTGGAGCAACGCCTTCGCGCCCACCACGCCGCTGGCCGCGAGCGCGTCCGGGAAGCCGTCCCCGTCGACGTCTCCGACGGCCACCGCGTCGCCAAAGCCGGTATTGGCGGCGTTGTGGGGGTCGAGCTGCTGCCAGGCG
>JACRCT010000253.1 GCA_016218885.1 Deltaproteobacteria bacterium
CCCACGCCTTTCACCGCCGTCGCCTGGTCCGTCGTGGCGCTTCTTGCGCCCTCCTCTCGGTGGGCGGCGCCCATTGCTGCGGCCGGTGTCACGCCGGAATGCTGCTCCACCACGTTGTGGTGGCCGACGGCGTGTTCATTGAGCAGGAGGACGGAGGGGTTGGCTTCGTGGGGTTGGAGGCGCCCCGTCGGGACGACCTGGAGCGGATCGTCTTGCGAGTGATCACCAAGACGCTGGCGATGGCACGACGGCGTGGGCTGCTGGAGGACGAGCCCAGCGACACGCTGACCAGGCTGCAGGTGGAGTCGATGCAGGTCGCGCTGCCGCTGTGGGCCGTGGGAGACGGGGAGAAGCGGGCGCAGAAGCTCTCGGCGTTCTCGGGTGGGTTCTCGCTGGAGGCCGGGGCACACGTGGCAGCAAGTGACCGCCAAGGGTTAGGGCATCTGCTGCGCGAAGCCTGTCCTGAACTACTAAGCCTGCCGAAGGGCCGGCCGGAGCGATGGCGCGCAAGATCCTCGACGAGCTGGGAATCGACGCCACGGCACCCCCGATACTGCCAGCCCGGCGGATACCGAGGCAGGAGAGCTTCGACCTGCCTGCGGACTACTCGGGCATCGACGAGCAGTACCCCGACTCCCCGTAGTCGGCCTCACGCTTCCGGACCGACGCCGAGCGCCACTTGCGCCGGCGATCGGGGGGGGGGCCGTGTAGTCTCCGCGCCATCTCAAGCCTCGGCGACCGCCAGTCGCGGCTTCCGGACTCGGCGATCGGCGCCGGGTGCGCAGGGACCCAGGCAGGAGTTCTTGCGCGAAAGGCTGCTTGTTTGTCTTTGGCGCGACCCGGCGGTTAACTGGAGCCCCGAGACGACCTCTCGGGGCTCCGCCATTTCTGCCCTGTGTTCGCGGGGGTTTGCAGGGCTCTCTCTCTGAGCCCCGGCGTGGCTGTTGAGGCGGTGTACGAGGCTATCCGCGGAGGAGCGAGAGGCCGACCTGCGTACCCATTCCCAGCACGTACCCGAGCTGGATGTTGAGATACCCGGCCGGCTCGAGAAGGCGCGCGTTCTTGAGCGGCCCTGCATCGACGGCGTCGAAGCCGATGCTGCTCGCCAAGTCGAGAACCTTCTTCTTGGCGCTGGCGTCGTCCCCTGCCACGAACGCCGTTAGCGGCTTGCCGCCGAGACGTCCGCTATCCATGTGCTGAGCGAAGACCGTATTCAACGCCTTCACGACTCGCGCCTTCGGCACCTTGCGCTGCAGTTCCTCTCCGCCGCTGGTGCCGAAGCCGACTGCCAGGCTCATCTTCTCGTCGAGGGCGTTGGTTACGTCGACCACGGTCTTTCCGGCAAGCCCCTCGCCAACGGCCTTCACGACGTCGTCGATCGCGAGGTATGGCACGGCGAGGAAGACGACGTCCGCCCACGCGATCATGTCGCGAAGTGCCGCTCGGTCTTTGGCAACCGCCCTCACCTCGTTGCCGGCCCGCTTGAGTCCTCGCTCGAGAGCGCTACCGACGTTCCCTGCTCCGATGATTCCGATCTTGGTGCTGCTCATGTTCGTCCTCCTTGTTGGGGTGGTGCTGAGAGGTACGGCGTGAAATCGAAGGTTGAATGCAGCCTACGGAGCGGGTGCCGCGCCGATCTGCTGCAGCAGGGCAAGCATGTCGGGTTGGCCGTGCTCCTCGATGAACTGGCTATTTGAGATCCGATAGAGGTTCATGGCTTGCACCTTGATGGGCTTTCTAGTGGGTGGGACGCCGAAGAAGGCGCCGCGGTGGGTTCCACGCATGGTGAAGCGCGCGGCCACCCTATCTCCTTCGGTCACCATCTCCTCCAGCGTCCACTGGATGTCCGGGAAGCCGCCGCGCATCATCCCGATGATCGCGAGGTAGCCGGCGGGACCTCGCATGGGCTCGGGGCGGCCGGGGACGTAGAAGATGGCTTCGTGAGAGATGAGCTCCGTAGCGAGCTTCTCGTCGGCGGTGTTGATGAACTGCGTGAAGCGAGCCATCAAGCGCCTGTTGGAAGCCTCCTCGCCGCGAAGCTCGGCGAGCTCGCGCTCGGAGTTCCCAGGGGCTGCAGATTGGGAAGTCGTGCTACAGGCTGCGGCGAAGAGGGCGATCATTGTGAGGGCGGTGCGCATCGAGGCTCCTTTGGCGGTTTGAGTCAGGGTCCTGCTCGGCGCGGTCTGGTTGGGTTTGGGTTCAAGCGCGCCGACGAAAGGTCAGCGAGCAGGAACCGGGCCAGCTGACAGGCGCAGAAAAATCGCTTGGTTACCGATTGCCCATCGCTGTGGCTATCTCGATATGAGATAGTCCTATCTCAAACTGGATAGGAGCCCCGGATGCGTGCAGCCGACCTGGATTTGCGGGAGTTGCTCTCCTTCAACCCGCAAGGAGGCCTTATCCGCTTTGGCGGCCAGCGTGCCGTTATCTTCGACGCTGTGGCGCTCGGCATCCTTCGCCGAGAACTCATCGAGACCCTCGGGCTCTTGGGTGCGCGAGCAGTGCTGACGCGGTTCGGCTACGCCCATGGCTGGCGCACGGCCGAGACACTTCGCTCGGCCTATTCATGGGACAGCGAGGAGGAGTGGCGAGAGGCCGGCGGCAGGCTGCACACCTTGCAGGGGTTGGTCGTCGTCGAGGCACTTCCAACCGACGGAAGCGATGAGGAGCACCTCGCTGATGGGCTCTGGCTCGACTCCTACGAGGCCGACCAGCATTTGCTGCACATGGGCCAGGCAGACCAACCGGTCTGCTGGACGCTGACCGGATTCGCGAGCGGCTACCTCTCGTTCTGCCATGGCCGAGAGATCATCTGCATCGAGGAGCGCTGCCGCGGAAAGGGAGATGCTGTATGTCACACCGTCGGGCGGGAACGAGTGCATTGGGGGAGCGCCATCGAGGAGCATCTTCCCTACTATCGAAAGGAGTCCCTGGACCAGACGCTCATCCATGTCACCGAGGAACTCAAGCGCGTCGAGCAGACGCTGCGCGCGAAAAGGCGGGCGCTCGGCGATACCGCTCAGGCGATCCACGCGTCCGGTCTGATCGCACAAAGCAAGGCGATGCAGCGTGTCTTGGAAATGGCGAGTCGCGTTGCGAAGGTGGACTCGACCATTCTCATCGCGGGCGAGACTGGTGTTGGCAAGGAGCGCATCGCACGCTTCGTCCATGAGGAGTCGACGCGCACGAAGGGCCCGTTTGTGGCCATAAACTGCGGCGCCGTGTCGGAGACTCTTCTCGAGTCCGAGCTGTTCGGCCATGCCAAGGGCGCCTTCACGGGCGCAGCGCAAGACCGAGTTGGGCTCTTCGAGGCGGCGAACGGGGGAACACTCTTCCTGGACGAGATCGGCGAGATCCCGCAATCGATGCAGGTGAAGCTCCTGCGCACGCTGCAGCAGCGAGAGGTGCGGCGGGTGGGGGAAAGCACCAACCGCTCCATCAATGCGCGCGTCATTGCGGCGACCAACCGTGACTTGCTTGCCGAGATCAAGGCGGGGCGGTTCCGCCAGGACCTGTTTTACCGGCTGGGCGTGGTCGAAGTTCGGGTCCCCTCTCTGCGCGAACGCCGTGACGATATTCTTCCGCTGGCTCG
>JACRCT010000014.1 GCA_016218885.1 Deltaproteobacteria bacterium
ACGCAGGCGACGCAGGCGTTGGCCTTGCAGACCTTGCCGTCCTTGCAGTCGGTCGTGGCGTGGCAGTCGCCCGCGACGCAGGCGCCTGCCACGCAGATCTTGGATGCGCCGCAGAGCGCGTCGTCGTCGCGGTCCTTGCAGATCGTGCAGCCGCCGGCCTTGCACACCTTCCCGACCTGGCAGTCGGCGTTGGCCGCGCACTCGGGGCCGCATTGGCCGTTGCGGCAGACCTCGCCCGCCCTGCAGTCCACCTGGACGCAGCTCTTCTCGACGCAGCGCTCCGAGTAGCAGACCGAGTCGGGAGCGCAGTCGGCGCCGCTACAATCCTGCGGGTAGCACTTGCCCTTGGCACATGACTCCGAGGCGCCGCAGGCCACGTCGCAGGCCCCGCTGTGCTTGTCGTCGAAGGCCACGTCGAAGCAGGCCTCGGCGCAGGCCATCCCGGCGTCGCAGGTGGGGCTGACCGCGGAGGGCGCCTCGGTGCCGCAGGAGCTCGTGAGGACCAGCAGCGCCGCGAAGGCGAGGGTGTAGTGACGGAGGTTCATGGGGGCTCCCCTGGGCCGGCTCGGCGCCGCGCCGTGCCTGATTGGTGACCTGGGTCCGACCTTCCCGCCGGCCGAGACCCGATCACCATACCGCCGGAGGAGACAAGCTGCGAGAGCCTGTCCGCCCGCCCGTCAACCCGTTCGGTCCGTCAGCCGGCGCGATCACGCTCCCGGTGCTGGGCGAGCAGCCCGTCCGTCTCGTTCCACATCCGGGCGCGCAGCCGACCCCGCGCGCTGGCGCTCGAAGCGGGATCGTCGGCCTCGACGTTGCCCATGAGCTTCTCGCCCGAATAGGCCCCGGCGAGCGCCAGCGCGAAGGCGATCCCGCCGCCCACGAGGAGCCGCGTGAAATCGAAGTGGTAGAACCACGAGGGCATGAAGAACGAGATGAGCCACACCACGGCGACGGAGATGAACGCGCCGACCGCGGGCTCCGTGAGGCGCACCCCTGGCGAGAGCATGCCCACCAGGAAGCCGCCCACGTAGAAGCTCCCGAGGTGCATGAGCATCTGCAGCTGCAGGTGGAACATCGGCGAGACGTACTTGCCGATGACGAACGGCCCGACGAAGGCCCCGATGGCCAGCTCGATCGCCAGGAACAGCACGACGCTCAGGAACGCCCAGGCCTGGGAGAACGAGCTCGACCCGCCGTCCGTGCGCATGCTCCGTCCCTTCGGCCTACGCGGCTACTTCTTCTTCCGCCGCATCTCGATGAGCCGGAGCTCGGTGGCGGCCTCGGCGTTGCGGGAGTTGGCGCTCACGGCCTGCTTGAAGAGCTTCTCGGCCTTCGACAGGTCGCCCTCGACGCGGGCGATGACCCCCAGCGCGTAGGCCGCGCGATCGGTCTTGGCGTCGAGCTTGAGGGCCTGCTCCAGCTTGGCCTTGATGGCCGGCATCTGCGCCTTGAGGCCCGGGTCGAGGTACATCGCCCAGCCCTCCTGCGCCAGATCGCTCGGGTTCTTGCTGACGGCGAAGGCCTTGGCGAAGGCCTCGGCAGCCCTGCCGAACTCCTTCTTCTTCAGCGCCATCTCTCCCTGCTTCTGGAAGATCTCGATGTCGGTCGCCGCCTTGGCCGCGGCCTTCTCGCTCCCGGCGGTGACGCCGGCCGTGAGCCGGTCCGAGTAGGCCTTGCGCCGGGCGTCGTCCTGCAGCTCGTCGTTGGCCTCCCGGATGGCGCCGAAGATGAGCTCCATCTTCGGGGTGAGGTGCACCAGCGCAGGAGGCAGGCGATCGGGGTGGAAGGTCTTCACCAGCGAGAAGTAGGCGGCCTTCACCTGGTCCTTGCCGGCGGTGCGGGGAATACCCAGGCGCGCGAAGTGATCCTCCTTGGCGATGGTGGCGGCGCGAGACTCGATGGTCTTCTGCAGGGCGACGTCTTGGCTCGAGACCCCGCCGGCGGGAGGAGCTGCGGGGGCCGGCTGGACCGGAGCGGCGGGCTTGGGCGGGGGTGGCGGTGGCTGGACCACGCCGCCCTCGACCTCGCCACCCGGGCGCGGGAAGCCGCCCAGGTTGGTGAACGCGCGGCGCAGGAGGCGCTGCCGACGTTCCTTCGCGTCCTGTTCGCTCAAGGGTTCACCGTCCTCGCCTTCGAATTCTAGCTGGTCCCTGCTCCGGGAGCCCGTCAAGTCGCCTGGCTCGCCCAGCGCCGCGTGCCAGGAGCCTTCGGGCGCCGGTCCTGGCTGCGCCGGCTGGTCGGCAGGGGCAGCCGGGGCCGGGGCGTCGGGGGGCTCCATCCAGCCGCTGTCCTCCTGCGCGGCTGCGGGCCGGGCAGGCTCGACGCCCTGCGTCGCGACGCTCTCCCACGCCGACGCTTCGGCGGCGGGCTGGTCGAACTGCGAGGGATCGAGCGCTGGCGGAGCGGTCGGTTCCTCCAGCGCGAGCGCCTCGAAGGCCGAGGCGATGCCTGCCTGGTCGTCGCCGTCGGCGCTGGGCGCCCGGAAGAGAGAGGGCTCGGAGGGCTC
>JACRCT010000246.1 GCA_016218885.1 Deltaproteobacteria bacterium
AAAGAAGTTGAAGATGACGATGCCGCTGAAGATGAACAGGGCGTAGGCGACCCCCATCTTCCAGAGCGTGGGGAGGATGATGGCGTAGCGCACGCCCGCGGTGGTGACGCCCAGGGCCTCGCCGGCGTAGAGCAGGAGCAGCGCGACCAGCAGATTCCCGCCGAGGCCTCCGAGCAGGGCGAGGAGGATCTCTCGCCCTCGGGTGGGGCTGCCCAGCGCCAGGGCGTTGAGCGCGAACCACGGCATGGCCAGCCAGCTGCCTCCCATCATGGCCCCCAGCAGCGGCCAGATCGGGTTGACTGCCACGGTCGCGAGGGGGCCGGGTGCCGGCTCGTCGAGGATCTGGTAGCGGGTGGCCACGCTCACTCCTTCCCGTGCGTGCGCAGGAACTCCAGGACCTCGTCGTACTGGCCCGACTCGTTGGCGTAGCGCGCGTAGTTGCGGGCGGTGGTGAGCCACTCCAGCGCGGTCGGCTTCACGGCGCGGATAGCCTCGACCAGGTCCGCCTGGCGGATGGGCGAGTCGCGGCCCTCGGCCAGGGAGCGCTCGATGGCCCGATCGCTCGCGTCCTCGATGAGCGAGGTCAGGTCGGCGCCCGAGAAGGTCGAGGTGCGGCTCGAAAGGAGCTTCAGGTCCAGGTCTGCGGCATGGGGCCGGCCCTCCAGCTGGATCTGCAGGACGCGCTCGCGCGCGGGGCCGTCGGGCGGGGGGACGAAGAGCACGCGATCGAAGCGGCCGGGGCGACGGAAGGCGGGGTCGATGGCCCAGGGGACGTTGGTGGCGCCCAGGATGAGCACGCCCTGGTTGCGCTGCGCGAAGCCGTCCATCTCCGAGAGGAAGGAGCTCACCAGCTTGGAGGACGTCGCCTCGCGCGAGTACTGGCGCTTGCCGGCGAGCGCCTCCAGCTCGTCGAAGAAGAGCACCGCCGGTGGCGAGGAGCGGGCCTTCTCGAAGATCGCGCTCAGCTTCCTCTCCGACTCGCCGATGTACATGTCGAGGATGTCGGAGATGGCCACGCTGAAGAAGGCGGCTTTGCACTCCCCGGCGGTGGCGCGGGCGAGCAGCGTCTTGCCGCAGCCGGGAGGCCCGTAGAGGAGGATGCCGCCGCCGACGCGCTTCTTGAAGCGCTCGAAGAGCGAGGGCTTCTGGAAGGGAAGCACGATCCGCTTGCGGATCTGCTCCTTGATCTCGTCCAGTCCCCCGACGTCGACGAAGGTGATGGGCTTCTGGGGGGACGAGAGGAGGCGCTCGACCTCGGAGGAGTCGGTGTCGTCGTTGGCGATGACGCGCAGCTTCGCGCCGCCGGGGCCGGCGGTCACCGTGCGGGTGGTGGCGGCCACCGCGGCCTTCAAGTCGAGGTCCTCGACCGCCGGGCTCTGGGCCACCGCTTTCTCGTAGGCGGCGCGCGCCTCCTCGCGGCGAGCCAGGGCGAGGAGGGCCCGGGCTCGTAGGACGAGAACCGGTGGGTCGTCCACGCTGGCGAGCTCGATCGCGCGCTCTGGATGGCCAGCCTCGAGGCAGACGCGGGCTGCGGCAAAGCGGGCCGTTGGGTCGGTGAGGGAGGTCGGGGAGCGCTCGCTCAGGAGCGCGTAGCCGTCGGCGGCCCTGTGCCGTTCGAGGTAGGCCTCGAGGAGCACTCGAAGCAGAGGCTGGTTGTCGGGGCTCGCCGCGAGCGCCATGCGTAGCGAGTCGAGGGTGGTGTCGTCCATGGGGTCCGCTCTGGGAGAAGAGCGGCACGATACGTTGAGCGCAGCAGGCCCTCAAGCTCGCCACCGCCGAAGGCCGCGTCGGAACGAATGGTCAGTCACCCCCGGCCGCTACGCAGAGGTCAGTGCAGGGTCATCTCGGGGAACAGCGTCTTCAGATCCTTGGGCAGCTGCTGGACGACCTGCTTGAGCTCGCCTTGGGAGATGTGCTCGGACACGGTGGCGAGGACCGCGCGGGTGGCGCTCTCTGCCGTGCCCACGTCGACGTTCAGCTCCTGGGACACCACGCGCAGCATTTCGGCGCGCCCGAACTTGCTCGGCGGGAGCCCCTCGTGACGCTCGCAACGCACCAGAAGCTCCTGAAGCCTGCTCGGCAGCTGGCTCTCGAGCTGCTGTGCCTCCGCACCCATGATCCGCTGCTCCAAGCAGCAGAGCACCGACGTAGCTGCCCGCTCTGCGTACTCCTCGGGGCTCAGGCCCTTGGCTTCGAGGTCCTTGAGGAAGCTCTTGTACGTCGAGCTTGCGTGCGACTCGGAGCGCTGCCGCCGGCGCTCCTCCATGCTCGTGGGGGGCTGATTGGACATGATTCCCGTCTCCTTCCGCTCCAGAAATTAGGGAGGAGTCTCGGTCGAGGATCGGCGTCGCTCGCCCGATTCGTCGGCTGACCCGCATGGAGGACGCCTTCCTGTTTCTGTCCCAGTCGCAAGGCAGGCAGCCCTGTGCGAGCATGCGCTCCTCATGGACTCCTTCAGCTGGGCCATCGTCGGGGCGACGCTCGTCCTGCTCGTCGTGGTCATGGCCGCCATGGCGATGGGGCGCCGCCGCCGCGAGGCTCGCGACGCCGCGGCGCTCGCCGGAGCGCAGGCGCGCAACCTCCATCTGCCGGCCTCGCTCCACCCGCAGATCGACCCCGCGGTCTGCATCGGGAGCCTCTCCTGCCTGAGGGCCTGCCCCGAGGGCGACATCCTGGGCATCGTGGGCGGCGCGGCGCGCCTCATCCGCGGGGCGAACTGTATCGGGCACGGGCGTTGCGCGCTGGAGTGCCCGGTAGGCGCCATCCGGCTGGTCTTCGGCACCAGCGAGCGCGGGGTCGATCTCCCGGAGATCGACGCGGCCTTCGAGTCCAGCCGCCCCGGCGTGCACGTCGTCGGCGAGCTGGGCGGAATGGGGCTCATCCGCAACGCGGTCACCCAGGGTAAGGAGGTCGCGCAGACGCTGGCCTCGCGCCGGGGGCCCGTGCCCGAAGGCGGCGTGGAGGTGGCCATCGTCGGGTCGGGCCCGGCCGGTCTGGCGACGGCGCTCGCCTGTCGGCACGCGGGGATGAGCTTCCGGGTGCTCGAGCAGGACACGGTGGGCGGGACCATCGCCCACTACCCGCGCCAGAAGATCGTCATGACCGATCCCCTCGAGCTGCCGTTCTTCGGCCGGCTCAAGAGCTACACGTTGTCCAAGGAGGACCTGCTGGCGCTCTGGGTGAGGGCGATCGTCCGCGCGGGCCTGAAGGTCGAGGAAGGGGTGAAGGTCACCGGCCTCGACGGAGGCGATGGCGACTTCACGCTCGCGACCGACCAGGGGCCGGTGCGATCTCGCAAGGTGGTGCTCGCCACCGGCCGCCGCGGCACCCCGCGCAAGCTGGGCGTCCCCGGCGAGGACGGCTCCAAGGTCGCCTATCGCCTCATCGATCCCGAGCAGTACGCGGGCGCGAAGGTCCTGGTGGTCGGCGGCGGAGACTCCGCGCTCGAGGCGGCGATCGCCCTGGCCGAGGAGTCCGATGCCGAGGTCTGCCTCTCCTACCGCAGCTCCGCGTTCGGCAGATGCCGCGAAGCCAATCGCCTCCACTTCGAGAAGCTGGTCGCCACGGGGCGGGTACGGGCCTTGATGAGCTCGCAGGTGGTGGAGGTGCGTCCCAAGGAGGTCGTGCTCGCAACGGGCGAGCCGGGGCAGATGGCGTCCTGGGTCCTGCCCAACGACTACGTCCTGGCGCTCATCGGCGGCGAGCTGCCGCTGGAATTCCTGCAGAAGATGGGCGTGGACGTGAAGCGCTTCCACGGCGAGGCGCCCAAGGCCGCGGTGTCCCCGGGCCCCGGCGTCCGCGAGAGCCGGGCCCTCGCGGACGAGCGCCGCCGGCGCCGGCTCGCCTGGCTGCTCGGCATGCTGGGGGTGGCGACGGTCTCGATATTGGCGTTGAAGGGCTGGGACTACTACCTGCTCCACGGGGTGCAGCGGCTCAAGTCCGCGGGGCACGTTGCGCTCAAGCCCGCGGGCAGCTGGGGGCATGGGGTGGGGCTGGTCGCCACCGCGTTCATGCTGTCGAACTTCCTCTATGCGCTGCGCAAGCGGCTCGGGCTGCTCAAGGGCCGCACCACCATCCGCACCTGGCTCACCTTCCACATGTTCGTGGGCTTCATGAGCCCGTTGGTCATCCTCTTCCACGCCGCTTTCCAGGCGAACAACGTGCTCGCGCTGGGCACGCTGGCTTCCCTGGTGGTGGTGGTGGGCACCGGGGTCATCGGCCGGTTTGTCTATGGCCTCGTTCCCTCCGAGGGCGATGCAGCGCTGGAGCCGGCCGACGTCCTGGCGGAGATCGAGCGTGCCCGAGGCCAGGTCGAGGCAGCCCTTCCTGCGGCGGCTGCGAAGGAGCTGCTCGAGGCGCTGGGGGCGTCCAAGCCACGCTCGTTCGTGTCGGCGGTGCTGCGCGTGGCGACCGAGCGGATCCGCGTTGGGTCCCAGCTGCGGCGGCTGCGCCCGCAGGTCGAGGACGCCGCTCGCTTCGCGCAGCTGCAGACGGCGGTGCTGCGGCTGGCGCGGCTGAAGGTGCAGGTCGACTTCCTGCGTGGCTTCAAGCGGCTGCTCGCAGGATGGCGCCTCTTCCATGCAGTGCTCGCCGGCTTCCTGGTGCTCGCCATCGCCGCCCATATCGGCGTCTCGCTCTACCTCGGCTACCGCTGGGTCCTCTAGCTCATGGCTGCTTCGAAACCGAATCGGGGGCAGGGCCCTCACCCCTGCCCCCTCTCCCAGACGGGCGCTGCGCGCCCTGGGAGAGGGGCATTCATTGCCGTGGCCTTCGCTCGGCCCTCACCCCCAACCCTCCCAGATCCAAAAGTCCCAACGGTCCCCTTGGTCCCATACGTCCCAAGAGCCCCAGAGCGGGAAGTGGGGCCAAGGGTCTTCTCGGTGGCCCTGGCCTTGGCGCTCGTCGGTGTCGCCGCGCCAGCGCGGGCAGACCTGTTCTCCCCGGGCGAGCTCTCCAAGGGACACGCGCACCTCGAGGGCCTCAAGCAATGCACCTCGTGCCACGTCGCCGGCCAGCAGCTCGCGCCTGAACGCTGCCTCGACTGCCACCGCGAGCTGAAGGAGCGCGTTGCCGCGGGCCAGGGCCTTCACGGCCGCATTCCGGTGGCCGAGCGCGCCTGCGAGAAGTGCCACCCGGAGCACCAGGGTCGGGGATTCTCCCTCATCGAGTGGACGCCCTCGAAGAAGGGCTTCGACCACGCCCGGACCGGCTGGCCGCTCGCGGGCAAGCATTCCGGCGTGGACTGCGCCCGTTGCCACATCGCCAAGCAGATCGCCGATCCCGGCGTGCGCAAGCTCCTCGCCGAGCGACCAGCGCGCGAGACCTATCTGGGTCTGCCGACCCGCTGCAGCGCCTGCCACTTCGACGAGCACCGCGGGCAGCTCGGCACCGACTGCGACCGCTGCCATTCCGAGAAGGGCTTCAAGCCGCCGACCTTCTTCGACCACGACAAGACCGCCTTCCCACTGGAGGCCAGGCATCAGCAGGTCGCCTGCGACAAGTGCCACCTTCGTGAGGAGGACAAGGCGACGCCCAAGAACGCCTTCCCCGCGCCGCGCCAGAGCTCCTTCGTCCGCTTCAAAGGGGTGGCCCACGCCGGCTGCACCGACTGCCACAAAGATCCGCACGGCGGGCGCTTCGGCGCCACCTGCGTGGGTTGCCACACGCCAGCGGGCTGGAAGCAGGTGCGCAGTCTGGAGAAGGAGCGGGGCTTCCACGACAAGACCCGCTTCCCGCTCAAGGGCGCCCACGCCTCGGCGGAGTGCCGGGCCTGCCATGGCCAGCCTCCCAAGTATCGGGGGCTCGCCTTCGGCCAGTGCTCGGACTGCCACGCTGACGCCCACGTCGGACAGATCGCCGGGGCGGCGCCGGGCAAGGCCCCCGACTGCTCAGGGTGTCACGGCCTGGCGAGCTTCAAGCCGCCGAGCTTCGAGCTCGAGGATCACGCGCGCAGCGCCTATCCGCTCGAGGGCTCACACCGCGCCGTGGCCTGCGGGCTGTGCCACAAGAACGACCCTCGCCTCGCCGAGAAGGTGCCGGTTAGGACCCGGGAGGCCTTCCGCAGGCAGCGCCGCCCCGAGCGCTTCAGCTTCGCCCGCTTCGATCTCGAAGGCTTCGACCGCTGCGAGAGCTGCCACGCCGACGCGCACGACGGCCAGCTCTCGCCGGCCCGGCCCTGCGCGGCCTGCCACGAGGTGCAGGGCTTCCGCCCCGCCCGGTTCGATCACGCGCGCGACAGCCGCTTCCCCCTGACCGGAAGGCACGTCGGCGTCGCCTGCGCCCGATGCCACCGGACCGAGAGAGTGAAGGGGCGCGAGGTGGTGCGCTATAAGCCGCTCACGACCGACTGCGCCGGCTGCCACCGCGATCCGCATGCGGGCCAGTTCGTGGCGGCCGGGTCGGGCGGGCGAACCGACTGCACTCGCTGCCACGCGACCGAAGGCTTCAAGCCCGCCCGCTTCCAGCACGCGCCGCCGGCCACCGACTTCCGCCTCGAGGGTCGGCACGCCGAGGTTGCCTGCGAGCGGTGTCATCCCGAGGTCCAGGTCGACCAGGGCGTCGCGGTGCGCCGCTACAAGCCGCTGCCCAGGGAGTGCGAGGGCTGCCATGAGGACCACCACCACGGCGTCTTCCGCGGCCGCGAGTCGCTGAGCGCGCGGCCCTCGTCCGAGCCCCCGCCGCCGGCCTCGGCCCAGACGCGCTGCGCCGCCTGCCACAGCGTCGAGGGCTTCGGCGGCGCGGCCATCGCCCACGACCGCACCGGCTTCCCGCTCAAGGGCGCTCACGCCAATGCCCGCTGCCAGAGCTGCCACCCGAACGGCTTCGAGGCTGCTCTGCCCACTCGCTGCGCGGGCTGCCACCGGGACGCGCATTCGCAGGAGCTGGGGCAGCGCTGCGAGGGGTGCCACGACGAGACGAGCTGGCGCTCCCGCTTCGACGCCGAGGCACACCGGCGCACCAACTTCCCCCTCTCCGGGCGACATGCCTTCATCCCCTGCGAGGAGTGCCACCAGGACGTGCGCGATCGCGGCTTCTCGCGCGCCACGCTGCAGTGCGTCGCCTGCCACGAGCGGGACTACCAGCGCACCGCGCTCACCTCGCTGAACCACCCTGCCAACGGCATCCCCACCACCTGCCAGGACTGCCACGACCCTTGGCGCTTCGTCCCCGCCCGCTTTGGGCAGCATGAGCAGTGCTTCCAGATCAGCCGCGGGGAGCACGCGGGCATCCGCTGTCTGGA
>JACRCT010000247.1 GCA_016218885.1 Deltaproteobacteria bacterium
CGCGCTGTCGGGGTAGGGACAGGCGTAGTAGCAGGCCCGGCAAATGCCGTCGCCGTTCCAGGGCAGGCACTTCTTCTGGTCGAGGATCGGCTTGCCCATCCGGACCAGGCGCTGAAGAGCGGTCAGATCCTCATTGCCAGCAAGGGGGACGAGCGCGCCCGTGGGACATGCCTGCGTGCAGCGCATGCAGAGGGTGCAGGCGCTCAGCCGCGCGTCGATGTACGGCGTGTCGGTGCCGCGCAGGTCGAGCTGCCCGTCGAAGCGGATGGCTCTGGGCGGGCAGACCTCGGCGCAGCGCTGGCAACGGATGCAGCGCGCCGCGAAGTCGCGGCCGGGCGCGGCGCGCGGGGGGCGCAGGCGCAGGGGCTTGGCGACGTCGCGCCCCCACACCGCGAGCACCGCGATGGCCGGCACCGCGCCCAGGACGAGCCGTCGCTCCTCCACGGTGGGGGCGGCGAGGGCCGGCATGCTGGGGCGGGCGAGGGAGAAGCGCAGGGCCCGGGGCGCACAGGCGGCGACGCACAGCCCGCAGCGCTCGCAGCCGGCGCCCACCTGGCCGGTGGCGGGGCGCTGCAACAAGTTGCAGACCTGATCGCACGCCCCGCAGCTCGTGCACCGATGGGCGTCACGGACCACCCGCACCGGCGAGACGGCGCCGATGAGGGTCATCAGCGCACCGCCCGGGCAGAGGTAGCGACAGAACCCGGCCCGGGACACGAAGGTGTCGAAGAGGAAGGCGAGCGCGATGAGGAGCGCGCCGGTCCCCAGGCCCCCGAGGATGATCGCGCGCAGCGCCGAGCGTGCGATGACCGCCGGAGGGTAGATGACCGGGGCGACCTGCGTCCCGGCGAGCAGGGCCAGGAGCAGCACCGTGCCTAGAACCCATAGGGACAGGCGCCGCGGCAGGGGCCTGTCGCGGGGAACGAAGCCCGCCTTGGGCAGGAGCGCGCGCAGCGCGTTGCTCGCGGCGAGGATGGTGCGGTAGGGGCAGAGCCAACCGCAGAAGAAGCGCCCGAGCAGCGCGACCAGCAGAACGGTAGGGACCAGCCCGAGCAGGACCGTCGCGCTCGGGGAGAGGGAGAAGAGCACCCCCAGGCCGGCGAGCGGGTCCAGAAGCTCGAGCCCAAACAGGTTCACCGTCCATGGCGCGCCCAGCGCGGGCGGGGGCGCGGGGCGCAGGTCCAGCCAGTGGGCCAGCTGCGCCCATGCTCCGCCGGTTGAGAGCCCGCTGGCCGAGGCGAGCGCGCGCAGGTGCAGCAAGGGAACGCCGAGGATGAAGAGCCAGCTGCCGAGCAGCGAAGCGCGGCGCAGCCACTGGTAGAGCCGGTGGTGTCGGAGCGGGAAGTCGGGGGCTGCTGCCTGGTCGGACATCGCCGCCGATCTAAGCCTTCTGCGCCGCCTGGGGCAAACGCCGGGTCAGGTTCCTGGTCACCCCTCCCGCAGCCAGGACTCGTTGCCGTAGGGACCCAGGAGCCTGCCCGGCGCGCTTGCGGCTCGGCTACGAGCTCCGCCTTGCCCCCTCCCAGGCCATCAGAGATGGGCTGCCACGAGACAGCCACAGCGAGCGACCTGTGGAGCCCCCCCGCCCTTTCGGCGAGCGAGCCGCCGTCTCACTACCTCTGGAAGTACCCGTCCGAGAGCGTCCTCAAGAACGCCACGAGGTAGGACTGCTCCATCCCGCTGAAGCGAGCGAGCTGGGCCAGGTTCTCGTCCACCTCTGGTGGCGGGAGCATCATGCCGCCCATGCCGCCGCCCCCCATGCCTCCCCGGCCGCCGCCCATGCCCCCGCCGCCCCCGCAGCCACAGCCCATCGCTCGGCTTCGGTAGAAGCCGACGATGTCGTCGAGGGACTTGAAGTACCCGTTGTGTCCGTAGGCCTTGATGAACCCCGAGCTCGGGCGCTTGTCCACGTTGCGCAGGGTCGGCACCTTCATCTTTCCCAGCTCGGTGGTGGACTGCAGAAAGCCCCCCAGGCCGCGATCGACCCAGGCCGAACCCTCCGGGTTGTAGGCCAGGTTCGTATAGAAGGGGTTCTGAGGATTCTTCGGAACTCCCAGGTTGTGGAAGCTGTAGTCGGTGAACAGCGGATAGCCCCGCGAGCCGGGCGCCAGCGAGTGGCAGGAAGCGCAGTTGGCGCGCGCCGGGTCGTTGAAGACCGCTAACCCGTAGAGCTCGGTGTCGCTCAGCCCCAGCCGGCGGTACCTCGACCAGTTGCCGGTGTTGATGGCCGCCACGGCCAGGCGTTTGGAGGAGGCCTTGTCCCAGAAGAGGTCGAACTTGGAGGAGAACGGGTTGACCTCCGCGGAGCGCTCGTAGGCCGCGACCGAGAAGCCTATCCGGTCGTAGACGAGGTCCGGGCTGGCATCGAGCGAGCCCGAGCCCCAGACCTGCTCGAACAGGCCGGCGTAGCTGGATTCCTCCTTCACCCGCGTCTGCAGCTGAGCGGGAGACGCGAGAGCCTGCTCCAGGGGGTTGAGATAGGGTCCCTTGGCCTGCTCTGCCAATGGATCGCCCAGGTCGCCTCCATCGGCGCGGCCGTCCCAGAACATGCCTCCGACAAACCGGTGGGTGTCAGCGTCGAAATACAGTGACGGGCTGTCGCCGGCGTAGGCCGCGGAGGGCGGCCTGCGGTTGCCGAAGAGGGTGGGGTCGCTGCCTGGATACACGGCGCCGTGGGCGTTCACCTCCGAGCTGGGGCCGGTGAATCCCACCGACGGGTCATGGCAGCTGGCACAGGACTGGTTGCGGTTCTTGGAGAGGACGGGATCGAAGAAGAGCGCCTTTCCCAGTTGCTCGACGGGGGTGGGGGGGACGGCCGCCGCGATGGGCGCGATGGTCACGAGAAACGCGGAGAGGACGAACTTGCTCGTAGGTTCCATGCGCTTGCCCCCTCATGGGTCCAGCCAACTAGGTCGGCGCTTGGGCGCCGTCTCAAGCTGCCACCTCTCCGCAGGAGCATGAGCCCGCAATCGGGCGAGCGCCCGGTTGGCCTTGTGGAGCGGGGGCTCGAGGCTCGAGGCCGCGGCTTGCCGCGAATCGTGGCAGGCGCTGGCACTCGCCTCCCTGTGTGCGTGGTCGATGGGACCGAAGGCTTCACCCCGTTTGGCACATTCGCCGTTTCTCGCGAACTTGAAAGGGGCGCCGGGATCCGGCTCGCTCACACCTCCTCCGGCGGCTCGCTTGCCGGATCTCCACTGCGTCGACGTCGACGCACTGGGGCCAGGAACGGCTTGGCTCGCTTGGCGGATCTCCACTGCGTCGACGTCGACGCACTGGGGCCAGGAACGGCCTGCGGCTCGCTTGGCGGATCTTCCACTGCGTCGACGTCGACGCAGTCGCCGCCGGGGGCAAACGCCGGGGTCAGGTTCCCGGTCACGCCTCCATGACGAACAGCTCGTTTCCGTCCGGGTCAAGAAGCCGGCACTCGACGCCCCACTCGCGCTCGGTTGGCGGGACCGAGAACTTCACGCCCTTGCGCTTGAGCTCGCGATAGGCGTCCTCGATCTTCTGGTCCACGGACAGGATGATGCCGGTGTTGCCCGGCTCGAGCGGGGTCGTCTCGCACAGGTGGATGCGCGCCCCGCGGCGCGGCTGGCCCACGGTGAGCCAGTGCTCCATGTCGTCGAGCACCTTCATCCCCAGCTTCTCGACGTAGAACCTTCGCGCGCGCTCCTTGTTCTTGACCACCACCGCGACGCTGAACGCCCAGGTCTTCATCGCTTCTTCCTCCCTCGTGAAGTGCTCTCTCCAGCTACACCGGCCACGGTGTCGGGGCACGCATATCGACCGAAGGCGGCGCGCCGAGCGTCGGTGTCGAACAGGGTGCCGCCCAGGGCAATGACGAATCTTTCGCAGAGGGATTGAGCGCGCGCCCGAAACGCCGTTATTGTGCACCGTCAACTCAGTGCCCGACTGTACGGGTGGTTGGCGAAAATCGATCCGTCTCCCGAGGAGGGAACACGTGAAGAGCACGTCCAAAGTGAGCACCAAGAAGGTGACGAAGAAGGCCAGCGCGAAGAAGGCCGTCAAGGGCAAGGCCGTTGCTGCCAAGCCGAAGGCCAAGCTCGCCAAGAAGGCGGCCCCCAAGAAGAAGGCGGCGCGCTAGTCGCGTAGCTCGAGGGGGACGGATCGCGCGGTCGTCTTGCTGGCAACCGCGGCCGTCCCCAGTCCGAGCCACGCGCGTCAGCAAGTGGTCCAAGGTGTCGATGGCCGGCCCGCTTCCTGATGATCGTGGCTCGGACACCTCCGTCTCGGTCGTCGCGAGATGGAGCCAGGTGCAACCCGCCGGTCGCTAGAGAACGGGCTCTTGGCTCCAAGCCTTGAGCGCGAGGGACCGACGGGATTCAGGCAAGGGCGCATGCGGGCGGGACGCCCCCGCTCCCACCAGAGCCTCAGATCTCCCGTCGCACGAACCGCTCACGCAGGTGGTGCGCGACGCGCAAGCTATTGGCGACGATCGTCAGCGTCGCCGGCACCGAGCCCGAGGTGGGCATGAAGCTGCCGTCGGTGACGTACAGGTTCTTCACCTCGTGGGCCTGGCAGTTGCGGTCCAGCACCGAGGTCGCGGGATCATCGCCGAAGCGGCAGCTGCCGTGCTGCAGGTGGGGCGTCGTCGCTCCCAAGAACTCGGAGTAGACCTCCTTGGGCGCGGGCTTCATGGCCCGGAACAGATCCAGGCCCTTCTCGACGAGCCGCCGGCTCACCTGGTAGTCAGCCGGATGCTGGCGCACGTGGATGCGCGCCGCGGGTGAGCCCCAGCGATCCCTGGCGTTGGGATCCAGCTCCACGTAGCAGCCCTCCCACGGCAGGAACTCGCAGAAGGCCTCGAACTCGGCCCACACCTGCTCGTGGAACAGAGCGCGGATCTTCTCCTTGAGCGCGGGGCCCCAGAGCGAGAACCTGGCGTCGCGGGCCACGCGCTGCGCCGCGAAGATCACGTTCCGGTGCAGCAGGATGAAGTTGTGGGTGCCGCCCTTGGGATGGGGCAGCCCCGCCTCCCGGGGCGCCCAGTAGAAGTCCTGGAGGCTGCGCTGCAGGAAGGGCAGGTCCATGTCCTTCGCGCCCAGCCGCGCGATCAGCTCGGCACGATCGAAGATGGCCGTGCCCTTGCCCGCAGTGGAGAAGGTCAGGTTCCTGCCGACCAGCCCGTTGTTGTTGGCCAGGCCCTTGGGGAAGCCGTTCGTCGCCGAGAGCAGCAGCAGGCGCGCGCTCTCCACGGCGCTCGCCGCCAGGCACACCACCCGCGCCCTGATGCCGCGGGCGCGGCCCTTCTCGTCCACGTACTCGACGCCGACCGCCTTGTTGTCGGGGCCCAGGACGATGCGCCGCGCGGTGCAGCGGGCGCGGATCTCGCAGCGCCCGGTGGCCTCGGCAGCCGGGAGCAGCGTGGAGAGCATGCTCGACTTCGACCCGTTCTCGCATCCGTAGTCGCCGCAGAACCCGCACTGGTTGCAGGGGGGGCGGCCGCCGTAGGGGCGGGAGAGGACGGCGCGCGGCGTGGGATAGGGGTGGTAGCCCAGGGCCCGGCCGGTCTCATCGACCAGCTGCGAGAGAGGGTGTCCGGCCAACGGAGGAAGCGGATAGGGCCGCCGCGGCAGGTCGAAGGGGTTGGACGCCGCCTCGCCCGAGACGCCCATCCTGGCCTCGGCGAGATCGTAGAAGGGGACGAGCTCCTCGTAGCGGATGGGCCAGTCGGCGACGTTGGCGCCCTCGATGCCGCCGGTTAGCGTGGCCAGCCGGAAGTCCGACTCCTTGAAGCGGTAGCAGTAGCCCGTCATGTGCACGGTGCCGCCGCCCACGCACAGGCCGGTCCAGTACTCGTTGCTGTTGACCCCTTCGCCGCCCTCCTCCTTCACCAGCACGTGGGGGTCGTCGCTGGGGTAGGGGACCCAGAAGTCGCGCAGGCAGATGCGCACCTCGTCATGAACGAAGTCCCGAACGGTGTAGTAGGGGCCCTTCTCGAGGACCACGACCCGCGCGCCGGCCTCGGCGAGCGCGGCGGCGACGGGCGCACCTCCCGCCCCGCTGCCGATGATCACCACGTCCGCTTCGTCCATCGCCATGGGGTGGCCCTGATCGACGGCTCAGTGATGCCCGGCGTGATCCGAGGGGGTGTGACCGTTGCCGCCGTGGCTGGCGGTGTCGACGCGCGGGGCCCACCAGCAGGGCTTGAAGCCGATGAACTTCCACCCCACCTGGTTGCGGTTGCCTCCGTACTTGGGATCGCCCAGGAATCCCTCGAGCGCGAAGGTGACGAGTCGCTCGAAGAAGCGCGCCCCATCGAGCGTCGCGGTGCGCACCCCGCCGGACTGGAAGCGCTTGAAGACGGCGTCCTTCTGCTCACCAGCGCAGTCGGCGAAGCTCTTCTGGTGCAGGTCCTGGGCGACGCGGTCGAGCTGGCGCGACCCCTCCTCGAAGTCCTTCACGAAGTTCTTGAAGTACTTGTCGGTCGTGAGCCAGTAGGCGATGTGGTCCGGGACGCCGGCCTCGAGCGCACCGGGGAGCACGTGCTCCAGCGCCGCGAGCAGGGCCCGGGTCTGCGCGGGGTCGAGCGGCAGCTTGGGCCAGAGCTTCGCGCCGTCCCCCTTGCCGCGGCCCAGCGCGAGCTTGAGGGCCACGCTCCCGCCGGTCGCGAGGCCGAAGAAGCCGATCAGCACCTGGCGCCGCGAGCACTTCATCGCGCCCCTCCCTGAAGCTCGTCGTGGCAGCCCGCGCAGTTGCCGCGGTGCTCGCGCTCGACGGGGCAGGACCCCTCGCCCTTGCCGGCCGCCGGCACCTCTTCGGCATGGCACCCGCCGCAGGTGAGCTGGTCCTTGCGATCCTTGAAGTACAGACAGCGGTGCTCCAGCCGCCCGGAGGCCTTCCCCGCCGCGCCGGCGTGGCAGGTCGCGCAGCTCAGGCGGGCCAGGCTCGTGCTCTTCTCGCGAACGCTGCAAGCGCCCTGGGCGCGGGGCAGCTCCAGGCTCTCGAGGAAGATGACCAGGTCGGTGAAGCCGGCCGGGTCCGACTTCTTCAACGAGAGGAAGGTGGGCATCGTCGATTCGGGGAAGTTGGCGGCGGGGTCGGTGAGGCTCGTCTCCAGGTAGGGCAGGCTCCTGCGTCCACCGGCGCGCAGGTCGGGGCCGAAGTCCCAGCCGCCGCGACCTCCGCTCTCGAGCGGGTGGCAGATGCCGCAGCCGTACTCCGAATAGAGCCTCTCCCCGTTCACCAACCGCTCCATGCCCTTGGTGTCGCCGGGCACGTGGCAACGCGCGCAGCTCGCCTGCAGGTGCGGCTCCTTCATCATCGGGTCGGTCGCCTCGTGGCCCGGGAAGGCATGGGCGACCTGCGCCTCCAGGGCTCGGCCGCTCCCGCCGTGGCAATCGGAGCAGCCCACGCCATGCCTGGAGTGAGCCGCGAGGATCTCGGGATGGCTTGGGGGACGTGCTCCTTTTCCTCCAGTGTCGCGGCGCCCTCCGCCCGGATGGCAGGTCTCGCAGCGATCGACAGCGCCGGTGCAGGTCGCCTTCTGGACGATCCCCGGGGTGCTGGCCTTCTGCTGCGACCTCCAGCTCGGACGAACCGCCTGAACGCCCGCAACGGTGAGAGTCGCCAGGAGGGCCACCGCGCACCCGGCCACCACCGTCCGCAATCGCCGCGCATCGGCCTTGAGGTCAATAGCCATGGGGCCACGCCTCCCACGGCCAGTAGAAGACCCAGTTCGGACCGCGGCACAGGCCCATCGCAGTGAAGCCGACCATGGCCACTATCAGCACCGCGAACGCGCAGAGGAACGCCGCGCGCGTCGAGCCGGTGCTCGCGCCGCCGAGCACGAAGGCGATGGCCGAGACCAGGAGCATCCCCGCAGCGGGGTTGAGCAGGTCGCGCCCCAGCGCGGAGGCGGGCGGGGCGGCGTGCAGGTAGAGGGGCTCGAGGAGCGCGAAGGCCAGGACGGCCGCTCCCAGGGTGACCAGCACGGCATTCCGCGTGGCCGGTGCACCCAGCCAGCAGCCGACGCCCTCGTCCTCGCGATCGAAGAAGGGCAGGAGGGCGAGTCCCAGCAGGAGGATCAGAGGAAAGACGAATCCGCCCATCGTCGCCGAGTAGCTCACCATCTCCTGGGCTCCCAGGAAGTACCAGGGCGCCTTCTCGGGATTGGAGGGGGTGTGCAAGTCGGGTGGGGCGCCCAGCGGGGCCGCGAAGATCAGGGATGCCGCGCAGAAGGCGGCGGTGACGGCGAGGGCCAGCGCCACCTCCCGCTGCACGAGGTGCGGCCAGGCGGGGACCGTCGTCTGTGCGCCTGGGCCCGCCAGCCCGCCGTCCTTGCGCACTCGCCACAGGTGGAGCGCCGCGGCCACCAGGAGCAGGCCGGGCAGGAGCGCGACGTGGAGGGTGTAGAAGCGGGTGAGGGTGGGCTGGCCGACCGCATCACCCCCCAGCGCGAGACGCTTGAGCCACAGGCCGATCCAAGGCACGTGATCGAGCATCGAGGCGGCGACGTTGACGGCCCAGTAGGAGAGCTGATCCCAAGGCAGCAGATAGCCGGTGAAGGCGAGCCCGAGCGTCACTGCAAGGAGCACGAGCCCGAAGAGCCAGTTGAGGGCGCGGCCGCGATGGGCGCCCATCGCCAGCACCCGGACCACGTGCAGCGCGACCGTGGCCACCATCCCATGGGCGGTCCAACGGTGCAGCGCGCGGATGAAGCCGCCCAGAGATATCGCGTACTGGAGATCCTGCATGCTGCCGTAGGCTTCGGCGGTGGTCGGCACGTAATAGACCATCAGCAGCACGCCGGTCATCACCAGCAGCACGGCCAGGGTGAGCGTGGCGATCCCCAGCCCAAGCGTGACCGTCGGGTCCAGGGCGCGCTCGGTCACGCGCAGCGGATGCAGGTGATGGAGGAAGCCGCGGCGCATCCGGCGCCCGGCCTCGGCTTCCTCGGAGCCCGGGTGGGGCGAGCCATCAGGCCGGCCCGGGAGCAGCCCCTCGCGCACGCTCATGGGCAGTTCGACGGCGTTGCGCTTGAGGGCGCGCAGGAGGGTGTTCATGCGCCGTCGCCCTTGCCCGGCGCAGCCAGTGGAGCGCAGCCGGCCTCGGCCGACCTCGTGAGGTCGATCCATATTCGCCCATCGAACTCCTGCCAGAGGGCGAACCAGGGCAGCGCCCGCCGCGCAGGTCCGGCCAGGACTCGGCCGAGCGCGTCGTACTTTGCGCCGTGACAGGGGCAAGCGAAGCCCTCGGCCGTGCGCTGCACGGTGCAGCCCAGGTGGGTGCACTTGGAGGAGAAGGCGCCGAAGCCCTTCTCGTCGCGCACCACGAAGAGCTGGTGGTCGCGCAGCCAGGTGACCGTGCGCGCCTTGAAGTCGGCGGGGGTGCCCAGGGCGAAGCGCTGCGCTGCGCCCTCGGTCGTCTCTGGGAGCGAGAAGCGCACCGCGCCAGCGACTGCCCCTGCGCCACAGGCCGCGACGACCCAGGTGCCTGCGCTGGCCAAAAAGTCGCGGCGCGTCAGCTCAGGCGGTGGAGCGACAGGCTCGGGGGTGGGGACAGGCGCCGCCTCGGCAGCCGCAGCGGCAGGCGCTGCGGGCTCATGGGCGGTGCTCGGGACGGGCACGGGGACGGGCTTCTGCTCCACGCGCCCTTTGCGCTTCTTGGACATCGGGGACGCGACTGTACTCAAGGACTCTGTAGAGAGGCAAACGGACAGGTGGAGAGCCCCGTCCACCCTCCAGGGTGCGTGGACGCCCCTCCCGCGGAGCCCTGCCTTGAAGGTCTTGAGCTCGAGCCAACAGGGACCATGCGCCTGGCGAAACGCTCACGGCCCTAGAGAGGACCCCCGCGACGCAAGCCCTCTATGGGTTTGATCGGGTGTCTAGTCTAGCTGGACCGTCCCTGCCGTCGGCTGGAGGCGAGCGTTCGAAGCCGCGCCAGCCCTTTGCGCAGCGTCTTGGCGTCTTCGATTCCCAAGCTTTCTATGCAGCTCGCTGCGTACTTCTTGTCGGTCTGGAGCTTGGAGAGCACCAACTCCAGATGCCGGACAACAACGCTCCCATAGGCGCCTTCCGCGATGCGCAGCCCGGGGACCAGGGCCAACTGACCATGGCGTGCACCGAGGAAGGCAAGGTCGATCAGGTCGCGAGATCGGGTGGACTCGTCCAGCCCGCGATCGGCATTGGCAAGCAGCTTCTCGGCTACGACGCTGTCGAGATGGAGCACGGGGAGCTCAAGGCGCTCGTCGACACCTCCGTCCAGATCGATGCGTCCCTCGAGGACAATCTCGAACTTGATTCGGGCCTCGCCAGCGGCCAGGAAGGTGCGGATCCCGTCGCGGTCTGCCCGGACCTCGCGAGCGAGAGGTATCTCGGTCCGTAGGAGCTTGCCCAGCGAGCGCTCGGAGACGGTCTCGCGAAGTCGGCGGAAGCCATCTCGGCTCGCGCAGAGGAAGTCGATGTCTCGTGACTCGCGGTACTCATCGAGCATGAGTGCGAGCAGGGTCCCTCCCGCGAAGAAGCATCGAGCTTCGAGGAGGAAGACGGGATCGAACGCGTGGAGGACCGGCGCCAGAGTCCGGTGAAACGGGCGCCGGAAGCTAGGCATTGATCAGCCCTGAGCCGAAGCGCTCGGCGAGGTGCTTGAGGAGGACCTGCTCGCGGTCGTCGAGCCGGTTGGGATCGACAAAACGCCAATTGCGCTCGTAGAGCCTGAAGGCTTCTTGGGCAGGGACGTACTCGTCGGTTCGGTTCCAGGCGATCTCGGCGAGGGTTGGGTAGTCGGCGAGTCGCACGACCGCTTCGTCCAAAAGTCGATCGAGCAGGTCCGGGAAACCGTCGATGCGCGCTGCAGCGGCGAGCTTGGACGCCACTGCTCGCGGCAATCGGATCTGGAGGTGCACCAAACCTGCTGCGCGCTCCCTTTCCCTCTGAGCCCGCTTGGCCCGACGAAGCTGCTCGGCGCGCGAGAGCCGGCTTGTCTTCGGGCGCCCGAGGCGAGGCAGCGATCCGGTGGATCTTGATGTCATGTCAACAGAATAGGAGCGCGGTCCTCGAATGAGAAGAGGGGAGATGCGGCACAGGGGCAGTCTTCCTTGACCGACCCGGCAGGCGACTCGGCTCGAAGCGATCAGGAGTGAGAAGCGGCGCCTCAGCGAGCGGGCAGGAGTGCGCATCCTCGTACGGCCGCGACTCAGATGCCGCTTCGGTCCCGTTGGCTAGTTGTGCTGCTCCGCCGCGGGAGCAGGCTTGTCGGCGCCGACTGCGGCCTTGACCTCCGTGACCCTTTGCTTGAGCAGGTCGAGCCCCTTGGCTCCGCTCTCCCTGGCCTTCTCCCTCAGCGCCCCGGTGATCGCGTCGCCGGTGGCGTACTTGCCCAGCCCCTCACGCATCTGGCTGAGCCAGGTGAGCGGCTGCTGGACCTGCGTGGCCGTCTCCTCGCCGAAGAGCGTGGCCAGGATCCTCGCGCCACCCCCGGCGCGCGCGACCAGGGCGCCGCCGATGATGGCTCCGGCCCTGACGCTGCCGAAGATGCCTGGGCGCTGCCCGCGGATGCTCGCGGCCGCGGTGCGGATCTCCGTTCGGGTCTTCTCGTCGAGGTAGGGGCTCTGCGCGAGCTTCTCCAGGTCCTTGGCGGCCTCGTCCGGCTTCTTGCGGTAGTAGTGCAGGACGGCCCAGGCCCACTGGGTGAGCTCGTTGTCCACGCCAGCCTTGGTGAGCGAGGCCAGCCCTGCCTCCAGGTCATCGGCCGCCCGCTTCTCCCGGTTGAGGCCCAACCGGTTCCACGCACGCGCGATGTGCCCGGCGGCCTGGGCGATCTCCACCATCGGCACTGAGTCGAGCCCTTCGATGCGCAGCTCCGCCCCTCGCTCGGGCTTCAGGCCGTCGGCGATCTCGATGTACCTCGTCAGCTCCTCTTCAGCGGCGAAGTGGTCGCCGGCGCCGCAGAACGAGACCCCGCGTGCCAGCCGTCCCCACAGCTTCACGGGCAGCGGCCAATCCTCTTTGGGCTCGGCCCGGCTGAGCTCGTAGAACGCGAACTCCAAGGTCGGCGTCTGCCGCGACTGGTCCACCAGCTCGCCGACGGTCCACGCGGTGGCGAGCGCCAGGTGCTCGGCTTCGTTGCCGTACCAGGTCATCGGCGGGGAGCGCTTCGTCCACGCCGACCAGAGCAGCGGGTAGTGGTCCTCGTCGTGCTTGGCGAGCTCGCCCCGGGCCTCGAAGAGGATCACCGCGACCTCGAGCACCACGCCCGCAGCCTGCCTAGCATCGCTGGCGCCTTCGATGGAGCGGGGTAGCTTCTCGGGCCCCGGAAGCCGCTCGACGAGCGCCTGCAGCTCGGGTGTGCGGTCATTGGCGCCGGTCGCGCGGCTGAGCACCTTGAGGGCGCGATAGGGGACCAGCGTGTAGGCGCTCTCGACCTTCTTGCGGATCTTCTCGCGCTCCGCCGCCGCTCTCTCCGCGTCCGAGCCGCAATGGCAGCCTGACGGACCTGCCACCACGATGGCCAACCCCGCCGTGCACAGCAGCCCGAGCCCACCAAAATTGCTCATAGATTCGCGTTCCCTCGAGGGCGGTCCACGCGGGACGGCCCGGCGGCGCGCATTCTAGGGGGCGGCGCGAGCGTGGCAAGTCTCTACTCGGCCAGCACCGAGCGCACCGTGTCGCGCATCGAGAACTTGGGCCGCCAACCCCATTCGTTCGCAGCCCGCGAGCCGTCCACCGCGCACAGGTACTGCAGGAAGTCGAGCTCCGCCGCCGGAAAATCCAGGAGCTTGTAGCGAAAGAGCGTGTTGACCAGAGGGCGGGCGACGACGTGCGGCACCGGCACCGGGCTGCGGCCGAGCTCGCGCAGGGCCACCGAGAGCGGCACCTCGCCCGGGCCGACCACGTTGTAGACGCCGCGAACGCCGGGCTCGAGGACGCTCTTGATGGCCCGCGCCACGTCTTCGGCGTGGATGAACTGGAGGACCGGGTCGAAGCCCATCAAGGTCCAGGGCCGCTTCAGGCGCAGGTAGCTCGAGGGCGCGTTGCGGATGGTGGGGCCGACGATGTGCACCGGCCGCAGGATGACCGTCTCGATCTTAGGGTGTCGGTAGAAGAAGGACTGCGCGTACATGTCGGCTTCGATCAGGTCGCGCATCCCCGGGAATCGCGCCGCGGCCATCAGCGGAGCGTCCTCGGTGAGGAAGTGGGAGTTGTCGGGCGAGGGGCCGTAGACGGTGGCGCTGGAGAGGATCACCACCTTGGGCACGCCGTGGCGTACGCAGTACTCGAGCACGTTGGTGGTGCCCAGGACGTTGAAGGAGTGGTGCTCTGGGGCGCTGCCGCGGGGCCCGTGCAGGAAGCCCATGTGGACCAGCGCGCGGATGTCCTCCTTGCGGAAGAGGTCCTCGGCCTTCTTCTTGCGCAGGTCGAGGGTGTGCAGCTCGAGGTCCTTGGGCTTGCCCGGAAAGGGGCGGCGGTCGATCCCGATGATCCGCTCGTCACCGCGGTGCAGGAGCTTGGCGACGACCCGGCCGAGGTTGCCGGAGATGCCGGTGATGGCGACGGCTGGGCGCATGGGAGGCATTACAGGGGGAGGCGCGAGGGGGAGTCAACGGATTGGGCGAGCCTGGCGGCGCGTTCGCTCCCTCGCCTGCCACTCCCAGGTCCGCGCTTTGGCCTAGAATCTTCAGGCCTGCACGACCGTCCGTCCCCAGTCGCTCGCCCGGAGGAGCCATGTCCACCCGTGGGATCCGCCTCGTCCTTCTGCTCGCGCTCGCCTTCGCGGCGACCGGCTGCGCCTTCACCAAGCCGACCCTGACCTTCAAGAACGCCCGGGCGACCGACATCGACCTCGAGGGCGCGAACCTGCAGATCACCTTCGCGCTCAAGAACCCCAATCCCATCGCGGTGAACCTGGCGAGTGTCTCGTACAAGCTGGAGGTCGAGGGCAGGCAGGTCATCTCCGGGAAGCCGCCCAACGGCCTGCACGTGCCGGCCACGGGCGTCGCCGACCTGACCTTCCCCACCCGGGTCCGCTTCCAGGACATCGCGCCGGTGCTGTCCACGTTCCTGACCCGAGACTCGGCCTCCTACCGGGCGAGCGGGACGGTGGGGATCCAGACGCCGCTCGGAGTGATCGAGCTGCCGCTGTCGCATCAAGGGACCTTTCCGGTCCCCAAGATGCCGCAGGTGGCCTTCCAGCAGCCGAGGATCCAGGGGCTGTCCTTCGACGGGGCCCGCATCGTCTTTCCCCTGCAGATCACCAATCGCAACCCGTTCCCCCTGCCGCTGGGGGGGATGTCGGCGACGTTTGCCGTGGGGGGCGCCAACGTTGGCACCGTGCAGGCGGTCACCCCGGCGTCGCTGGCCGGCAACCAGGCGCAGGTGGTGGAGATCCCCGTGCAGGTGAGCTTCCTGCAGGCCGGGATGGCCGTGGCCAACGCCATCCGCAGCGGGCAGGCCCACGTGAAGCTGGACGCGGCTCTGAAGTCCGGGAACGCCAGCCTGCCCATCTCGTTGTCGGAGAACCTGAGGTTCAAGTAGCTGGGTCGAGTCTCAGAACAGCTCGAGCTGCCGGGGAGTCATCAGCGGCTGCGCGTCGTATCCGCGGTCGCGCAGGCAGGCTGCGAGCTCCTTGGCGAAGCCGTGCACGGTGAGGACCTTGCGCGCGCCGGTCTTCTCCACGTACGAGAGCAGCCCGTCGAAGTCGGCGTGATCCGAGAGCGGGAAGGCGGCGTCGGTGCCGTAGCGGTAGCGCGTCCCGGGATCGAGCGCCCAGCCGGTGAGGACGGCGGTCTTGGCGGCGCCGATCTTGTCGAGGGCGCGCGATCGCGTCAGGTGCATGGGGAAGATGAGCGCCTCGCCCGGCCGCATCGCGCCGTCGAAGCGCCGGTGGGGGAGGGGACAGCCCAGAGCAATGTAGTGGTCGGCCATGTCGGCGATGCTCGCGTGCACGGCCACGGGAAATCCCCCGTCGGAGAGCAGCTTCATTGCCTCCTGGCTCTTGCCCAGCGTGTAGCCGAAGAAGACCGGGGTCGCGCCGGCGTCGAGGGACTCGCGGGCGAAGCTGCGGATGGCCTGATAGGTCTCCTCGCGCGGCGGGAAGCGGTACTTGGGGAGCCCGAAGGTGGACTCGATGACCAGCACCTCGCAGAAGGCGATGCCTGCCGGCTCGGCGGTGAGGGCGGCAGCGGTGTTCAGGTCGCCCGTGTAGCCGATGCAGCGCTCCTTGTAGGTCATGCGGATCTGCGCTGAGCCGAGGACGTGCCCGGCAGGGACGAGCTCCATCTCGATCCCGTCGAGCGTGAAGGGCTGGTGGTAGGGGATGGCGAGCGAGGAGGGCAGCTTTCCCACCCGATGGGCGAGGAGACGGAGGGTGGCCTCGGTGGCGAGGACGCGTTGATGACGGGCCGCGTGATCGCTGTGGGCGTGGGAGACGAAGGCGAGCCCCGTGGCCTGGGTCGCATCCAGGTAGAGGGACGTTCCTCGCAGGCGCATTCCCGCGGTCAAGAGCTCGACCTCGTGGGCGGGCTCAGGGCGGGCAGCGGTGGCGGCAGAACTGGTCATCAGGGCAGGCCTTCGGGGTTGGCGGGGGATGCGGCGGCGCGTCGGCGGATAGCGAGGCGGGGCCAGAGCTCGACGACGAGGATGCCGAAGAGGATGAGCGCGCCGCCCTGCCAGACCTCGGGCTGCAGGGGGTCGGCGAGCAGCGCCCGAGCGAAGAGCGCCGCCAAGAGGGGCTCGAGCGAGAAGATGAGGGCGGCGCGGACGGCGCTGGTGCGGGCCTGGGCCCAGAGCTGCATGAAGAGGAAGAGCGCGGAGGCGCAGACGCCCGTGAAGACGAGGGTGCCGGCCAGCGCGGGGGTGAGCTCGAAGCGGATGTCCTCGAAAGGAAGTGAGAGGGCCGAGAGGACCGCGACCACGGCGAGCTGGGCGGTCACCGCGGCTGAGGGGATGACGCGGGGCGCGAAGCGGCTGATGAGGAGCAGGTGAAAGGCGTAGGCCACGGCAGAGGCCACGGTGAGGCCGTCGCCGAGGAGGGAGCCGCCGGCGGTCAAGGCGGGGGCTGAGAGGACGGTGAGGCCGGCCGCGGCGAGGGCGGCGCCGGCCCACGCACAGGCGGGGACGCGCTGGCGGAAGACGAGGAAGCCGAGGACGGGGACGAGGACCACGCAGAGGCTGGTGATGAAGCCGGAGCGCGTGGCGGTGGTGTAGCGCAGGCCCCAGGTGCCCAAGGCGAAGCCGACCCAGAGGAAGAGGCCGAGGATGGCGCCCGCCTTGAGCGAGGGCAGGTCGCGGAGGGAGCGGCGGGCGACGAGGGCGGCGACGAGGGTGCCCAGGGTGAAGCGGGCGGCGAGGAAGGCGTTGGGGCTGGCCGAGTCGAGGGCGCTCTTGACGATGGCGAAGGTGGAGGCCCAGCCGAGGCAGGCGAGGAGGAGGACGAGGTCGGCCCGGAAGCGGTCGGGGTGCGAGTCTGGGGCGGCCGCGCTCATGGAGGGCCCGAGGATAGCGGCCGGGCGGGTGGGGTCAACCGCGGCGCAGGAGCGCGTGGAGAGAGCGGGCCCGGGTCTCGCCGAGGGCGAGGATGGCGAGGCGCCGGGCGACGAGGCGCGATGCCTGGTAGCCGGAGCCGGCGGCGCTCAGGCCGTAGCCCAGGAGGCGATCGCGCAGGCGGTTGGTCGGACGCCAGCGGCCATGGTGCTGGATCTCGGAGACGGGGCCGAAGAGGGCAGAGCGCGGGAACCAACCGTCGGGGCGGAGGTTGAAGTCGCCCTTGAGGAGGTAGCGGCCGTTGCGGATCCAGAGGATGCGGTGAACGAAGTGGATATCTCCGCGGTCGGCGACCCAGATCTCACCAGGATGAGGGAGGGAAGCAGAACGCAGGAATTTGATTGCAGAGCCTGGCGAAATCGCAGGCCACATGCTGCTTGTGGCAACTCTTCGGAGGGCAGTGCTCGAACCGAGCTGCTCAGCGAGGATGGCTTGCCAGGCGATGGTCATCGAGGAATTGATTCAGGAGCCCAGACACTGATTCGAGAGTCTTGTCGAACTTGAACCGGAAACACGGCGCCGACCTGGCGATGCGGGCTGCGCATCTGAAGAACTCGGATTGCGACTCCATGAGCCCCAGCGGCCGGTATGCCTGATTCAGAAGCGCTCGCAATGCTACGTCCTGGCTGACCGGTTCAAGACCTGAAACGAGAGACTTCTCGAGAATGAGAAAAGCGCCGATGCGCGCCGCCAGCGGCTCAGGTTGCTTGCTCGCGGAGCTGCGAAACGGGAGGCCGTAGGCGCACGGTGCGTCATCCGAAGCCTCGACGTAGACGGTCTCGTCGCTGAGGCTGTGCCAGCCGAGCGCGAGATCGGTGAGCGTCGACTTGCCTCCGCCTGATTGCGCCAGCCCGATGACCGCAACGCTTCGCTCGGTATGTGCCAGTCCTGTCGCGTGCAGCAGTAGCCCCCGCCCCTTGCCCTCGGCGGCGAATGCGCAACCGATTCGCAGGGCCGCCCACTTGGCATACCGATTGTCCTCAAGCTCGAGGATGACCTGACCCGCTTCTCGCGCGATCGTGTACACCCCCAGAGAGCCCGTGGCGTCGAGTGGGGTTCCCTGGGTGTGGCGGGATTCACGTTTCTTGAGGACGAGCCGCGCGGGGAACTGGCGGTCGCAGAGCCAAGGGTCGAGCCCACAGGGCCCGAGATCCAGGCGGGGGTCGGCTCTAATGCAAAACCCGACCCCCGGAGAGAACTGCAGAGAGAAGCCCTGCTCCTTCATTCCGGGCAACTGTCTCCGCTTCCGCAGTTCTCGCACATGCAGTCCGGGAATGTGCCGCAAGAGAGCACGTGGTCGCTGCACGTGGCGTACACGTTGAGAACGAGCCGCTCGGTCTTGGCGACAGGGCGCGAGTACCGCTGGCGAAGGCGCTGGGGGACCTTCTCAGTATCGGATTTGAATGGTGCCGTTGCCATTTTGATCTCCCACGACCATGTCAAGTTTGCTGTCGCCGTTAACGTCGCTGACAATCAGGTTCGTTCCGAATCCGCCTGGCCCCTGGAGGATGCTCTTGACGCTTGGATCCGTCATGCCTGTTGGGCTGGACCAGAACACCCAGCTGTAGCCGGTGCCGGAAGTGGAATCGCCTACGACCAGGTCGGGGCGAGAGTCTCCAGAGAGGTCGCCCGCCGCCAGGAAGTTCGAGAAACCATTCACATCATTGCGCCAGGACGCAGCGAGGCCCGCGGCATCGAATGAGCCGTCGGTCTTTCGGCTGAGTGAATAGGCGCGGCCCTGACCGCCATCCCCGGCAATGAGGTCGAGCAGGCCATCGCCGTCGGTATCGACCAAAGCCGCTGCCGCTCCAAAGTATCCTGCTGCCACGGGGGCGAAGATCTGGCTGGCGCTGGTCGCTGGGATGGTTGCCTGCCCTCCCGCCAGCTGCCCATGTCGGAAGAGGTACAGCTTGTTCGCCAACGCGGCAGGAACGAGGAGGCTGCCACCCGCGTCGGTGCCCAACCTGTTCAGGCCCATGAAGGCTGTGGTGTAGGAGAA
>JACRCT010000011.1 GCA_016218885.1 Deltaproteobacteria bacterium
CGAGGATGAAAACGATTCGGGCAAGCCAGGGCTTGCCAGGTCGTCCTCACTTCCGATCGATCGGAAGTGAGAAGTGAAGACCAACCGCCACCCTTCACATCTGGATGTCGACGAGCTCGGCGCTCTCCACGGGTTGCTCGAGGAAGCGGGTGCCGATCTCCGCGAAGCGCTCGGGAAGATCGGTGACGAAGTAGCGTCGCCGCGGTCGGGAACCCTTGGGCGCGAAGAGCTTGTGCTCGGCCAAGAGGGCCTCGACGGCGGTGGCGGTAGTCTCGGCGGAGTCGACGAGCTTCACGCCCGCCCCCACGACGTTGGCGATGGCGCCCTTGAGCATCGGGTAGTGGGTGCAGCCCAGGACCAGGGTGTCGATGCCGAAGGGGCCGAAGTCGACGAGGTCCTTGCGGGCGATGGCCTCCACGACCTCGCCCTCGGTCCAGCCCTCCTCGGCGAGCGGCACGAACAGCGGGCAAGCGCGGGCGAGCACCTGGGCCCCTGGCCGGTTGCGTCCGAGCGCCGACTGGTAGGCGCCGCTGGCGATGGTCCCGGGGGTCCCGATGACGCCGACCCGGCCGGTGGAGGTCGCCGCCGCTGCCGCCTGGGCGCCGGGCTCGATGACGCCGATGACCGGGAAGGGAAGCTGCTGGGCGAGCGCGGGCAGCGACACCGAGGAGGCGGTGTTGCAGGCGACGACCAGGAGCTTGATCTCCTGGCGCATGAGCAGCCGGGCGTTGGCGAGGCTGTAGCGGGTGACGACCTCGGGCGACTTGGTGCCGTAGGGCACGCGCGCGGTGTCGCCCAGATAGACCGTGCTCTCTTCCGGCAGCCGGCGGATGAGGGCCTTGAGCACCGTCAGCCCGCCCACCCCGCTGTCGAAGACGCCAATCGCCTTCTCGTTCATCGCTGTGTCCGACCTCGCCCCGCCCTTTGGGTTCTTGGGCGCCTTCTCCAAAGCAACCGGCGTTCCGGCCGCCCGTCTCGCACGAACCCCTTGAAAAGACAAGCCCCCGAGGCACCGGGGGCTCGTCGAAGGCTGTGGCTGGGGGGCCGCGGGTGTCGCCGCCGTCAGCGGACGATGTCGATGGGCACGTCCAGGTCGCGGTAGCCGGCGGTGAGAATGGCGGTCTGGGTCGCGGTGCCGACGACGTTGTGGACACTCTCGGCCTTGTCCCAGGCCTCGATCATGACCGTCCAGCTGCCGCGCCACTTGCCGCTCGAGAGGTCGTAGCTCTGGAAGGCCGGCAGGTAGTCCCAGATGAAGCCGTTGACGAGGACCTGGTCGCAGTTGGCGCTGAAGAAGGGCGTGGTGCTGTTGCCCTCAGAGTCGGTGAGCTGGATCTGGAAAGCCCGGACTCCCGCGGCGGCGCAGCTGGTGTACGGGCGGCCCCTCGCGTCGATGAGATGGGGGACGAAGTGCGCGCCCGAGGCCACCGGCAGCATGTCGAAGGTGACGTTCTGGGTCTGGCTGGCGATGACCGAGAGGGTCTGGCTCGCGCTGTACCAGAGCTGCTCTTGCTGCTGGATTTGGCCGCTGGTCGGGTCGGTGTAGCTGCGCACGATGATGCCGTCGATGGCGACCTGGTAGGTGCCGGGGTTCTTCGACCAGGCCCAACCCTGCACCGGGTTGCCTGCGGTGTCGGCCTGGGTGCACTGGAGGTCCTGCGCGGGCTCGTTGTTGATGTAGACGCGTATCTTGGTCACCGGCGTCCCGTCGGCGATCCCGGTCCCGGAGCACGGCTGGATGGCGTTGTTGGCGTCGCGGAACTGCCAGAAGACCTGCATGCGACCCTGGCTGGAGACGGGAAGCAGATCGACGCTGCGGTACACGTCGCCGTTGACGTAGAGGTTCCCGTTGGCGGTGTAGAGCGTGCTCCCCTGGAAATCGAGGGCGTCCACCCGGAAGGTGTAGGAGCCAGGAGCGAAGTCGAGCAGACGGATTCCATCGATGCCGGCGGGGCTGCACTTGAAGTAGCCGTCGGACTCGAGTTGCTGCCGGCCGCTGGGGCCATCCAGCGTCACGTGCACGCGATCGACGTCATAGGCCTGGGCACAGCTGTGGCCGGCGAAGGTCCAGGTGAAGGTGATATCGCCGAAGGAACCCGAGGGAGGACCTTCGGCATCACTGGTGTGAAAGACGCATCCCGTCAGCGAGAAGGCAGCGATGAGGGCGATCGGCAACCAGCGCATGGCGGACTCCTGTCAGCTTGGGACGGTCCTGCGAACGACCTGCTCAATCCTCTTGAAGCCGATGCCACCAGCAAGCACCGCTTCGACGTCTCCCCGCCCCTGCCGCTTCAATCCTTCTTAGGACAGCCGGGGCCTTTTCCAAGCAACCCCCGTGCCCTGCCCAACCCTCGAAAACGCCTGGAGATTACCATGCAGGAGGCACTCATGTACGACAGCCGTGTCGCGACGAGCAAGCTTTGACCGGCATCGGTTCCAGATGGTAGGGATCTGCCTCTTTGTGAATGGGCGGGGCCCTCTCCCGCCCGGGTTCGGGGAGATCCCCAGGGACTTCCCGGGCGTTAGCAATCGGCAACCGTCGGGAAAGTGCCAGAGATGCCCCTCTTCGAAATGCTCACGCCGGCGCCGCTGGGAGCCGCCGGTCTCAACTACCTCGATGCCATCCGCCACTCCGGCCCGGTGGGGATCTCGGTGCTGCTGCTCCTCCTGGGAGCTTCGGTGGCCTCGTGGGCGATCATCCTGCTCAAGTACCTCCACCTTCGGCAGGCGCAGAAGCAGTCGGTGGCCTTCCTGGATGCCTTCTGGCAATCCAAGCGCCTCGACGCCATCTACCAGGCCGCGGAGAAGCTCTCGATGTCGCCGATCAGCCAGGTCTTCCGGGCCGGCTACATCGAGTTGTCCAAGGTGACCTCGCAGCAGACCGAGTCGGGCGAGCAGCGCTACGACCTGGGCGGCATCGAGAACGTCGAGCGCGCGCTGCGCCGGGCCATGGTCGCCGAGGGCACCTACCTCGAGTCCAAGGTGGCGTTCCTGGCCACCACCGGATCGGCCGCGCCCTTCGTGGGTCTGTTCGGCACGGTCTGGGGGATCATGGGTGCCTTCCAGGACATCTACCTGCAGGGCAACGCCAATCTGGCCACGGTGGCCAAGCCCATCTCCGAGGCGCTCATCGCCACCGCGGTGGGCCTGTTCGCGGCCATCCCCGCGGTGGTCGCCTACAACTTCTTCCTCTCCAAGATCAACGTGCTGCGCAGCGAGATGGACAGCTTCTCCAGCGACTTCCTGAACATCGTGAAGCGGCACTTCTTCAACAAGTAGTAGGCGCGCGGGCCAGAGGCCGGAGGCACCAAAGCCGTGGGAATGTCGGCACCAGCAGGCGGGGGCGGCCGCAACAGGTCGGCGATGAGCGACATCAACGTGACGCCCCTGGTGGACGTCATGCTGGTCCTGCTCATCATCTTCATGGTCACCGCCCCGCTCATCCAGCAGGGCGTGAAGGTGTCGCTGCCCGACGCCAAGGCCGCGCCCATCGACGCCAAGGAGAAGAAGCTGGTGGTCTCGCTGGACCGCACCGGCAAGGTGTACCTCGGCGACGTCGAGGTGCCCTTCGACGATCTGGAGGCCAAGCTCAAGGCCAACGCCAAGGCGCAGGCGGACAAGGAGATCTACCTCCACGCCGATCGCGACCTGAAGTACGGGCTGGTGGTGGAGGTGATGGCCAGCGCGCAGCGAGCAGGCATCTCCAACGTGGGCATGGTGACCGACCCGGTGCAGCGCGACGTCGCCACCGCCGGGAAATAGGACCGCTCTCGGGAGGTTCAGGAAGCACGTGAGCACAGGGCACGAGCTGGCGGGGCGCCAACCGGATTCTCGCTACGTGACGGTGGCGATCGCCGGCTCGGCCATCGTCCACGCCGCCCTGTTCGCTCTCGCCATCGTCATGACCCTGCTCGAGCCGCCCAAGCTCGACCTCGCCCAGAAGCCGGTGAGCGCGAAGCTGGTGCGGCTGGGCCAGAAGCGCCCCGACAACCTGCTGCCGCGCAAGGACATCTCCTCCCCGCCCCCGCCGCAGCCCAAGGCCTCGCCCAACTCGCCGGTGAGCATCAAGGCCAAGGACCCCGCCGCGCCCAGCAAGGCCACCACGAGCAGCAAGCCCAGCGCCGAGCAGGCGCGGCGCGATCTCTTCAAGGCCTTCGAGAAGACCGGAGCCAAGCACGATGAGCCTCCGATCGGCGACCCCGACGGCGATCCCGAGGGCGACTCCGACACCGCCGAGGAGGGAGAGCGCTACTTCGGGCTCATCCTGGCCAAGGCCCGCCGCAACTACGGGGTGACCAAGACCATCCCGCCGCAGGAGCTGATGCGCCTGAAGGCCACGGTGGTGATCTTCATCGGCTCCACGGGCGATCTGGTGAAGGACCCGGAGGTGCAGGTCTCCAGCGGCAATGAGCAGTTCGATCAGGACGTGATCCTCTCGCTCAAGAAGGCCGCTCCCTTCGGCCCCCCGCCGCCGCACTTGGCGGAGGCGCTCAAGACCGTGGGAATCGCCTTCGAGGCGACCCCGTTCTGAGCAGACGTCCACCCTCCTGCAGGCCGTGGAAGCCGGAAGAATGGTGAAGACGATGCCTTGCAGCCAGCCGCGGCTGGACTAGGCTTCGGAGCGGGTCGAGCGCCGAAACATCCCCGAGGAGCCTCATGCGATTCGCTTGTCTGATGGTCGTCCTGGCCACGTTGGTCGCCGCGTCGCCCGCTTCCGGCGCCGAGAAGGTCGAGCGTCCCGTGCTGAGCCTGTCGGGCGCCAACTTCCGGCCGCTTCCGCTGGCCATCGCGGTTCCGCTCTTCGCCGGGTCGAGCGCCTCGCGGCTCGCGGGCCAGGAGTTCGACGACACGCTCA
>JACRCT010000262.1 GCA_016218885.1 Deltaproteobacteria bacterium
CAGGGACTTCACGGTGACCCCGACAGGCCGCAAGCCGGTCGGCCGTGTCGACAGCCTCTCGGTGGCGTCGCTGCCTGCCAAGGTGGGCGCCTTCAAGACCTGCGTTCGAGTCTCGTCGGGCGACGGGATGCCGGTCCCCCTCAAGGCCTCGCTGCGATCGCCGGCCGGCACCGAGCTCCTCTCGAGCCGGGCCGAGGTCACCTTCGGCGCGGCGAGCGAGATGGACGTGGTGATCGAATGGGAGGGCTTCGAGGCGACCCAGGCCGGAGAGTACAAGCTCGCCCTCTCGCTCGATGGAAGGCCCGCTGGGGAATTCCCTCTCGCCGTCCAGGGCAAGTAGCCAGCCGGGACGCACGCGGGCGAAGGAGTGGCACCGCCCCCATGTTTGACGCGCGAACTGCTCTTGCGGCCCAGGAAGACCCTGGGGCATATTCCGCGCGCTGACAGCCCCTGGGCGGGCCCCCTGATCTCCAGGGTGCCGGGCAAGGGACCACGAGCCTTCGTCAATCAAGGAGAGAAACCATGCTGACCGATCGCGTGAAGCAGATCCTGTCCTGGTACGCGGGGGAGAACCCGGGCGTCCTGACCAACCTCGCGCGCCTGCTGAACACCGGCACCTTGGCGGGCACGGGCAAGCTGGTGATCCTGCCTGTCGACCAGGGCTTCGAGCACGGCCCGGTGCGCTCGTTCGGCCCCAACCCGGCGGCCTACGACCCGGACTACCACTTCCAGCTGGCCATCGAGTCGGGCTGCAACGCCTACGCTGCTCCGCTGGGCTTCCTCGAGGCGGGCGCCGCCAAGTTCGCCGGCCAGATCCCCCTCATCCTCAAGCTCAACAACTCCGACACGCTGGCCAAGGTGCCCAACCCCCTGTCGGCGGTGACCGGCAGCGTGGATGACGCGCTCCGCCTGGGCTGCTCGGCCATCGGCTACACGATCTACCCTGGCTCTGGCGACCGCACGAAGATGTACGAGGACCTGCGCGAGCTCATCCGCGAAGGCAAGGCCAAGGGCATCCCGACGATCGTCTGGAGCTACCCGCGCGGCGCGATCTCCAAGGACGGCGAGACCGCGGTGGACGTGGCCGGCTACGCCGCACAGATCGCCTGCCAGCTGGGCGCCCACATCGTCAAGGTGAAGCCGCCCAAGGACTTCATCGAGCAGGCCGAGGCCAAGAAGGTCTTCGAGAAGATGAACATCCCCCACGCCACGCTGGCCGAGCGCGTACGCCACGTCGTGCAGTCCTGCTTCAACGGCAAGCGCGTGGTCATCTTCTCGGGTGGCGAGAGCAAGGGCACCGCCGAGGTCCTCGAGGAGATCAAGGGCATCCGTGACGGCGGCGGCTTCGGCTCCATCATGGGCCGCAACGCCTTCCAGCGCCCGCACGAGGAGGCCGTCAAGCTCCTCAAGGACGTGATGGACGTCTACAAGAAGTAAGCGACTCGTCGTCGTCCTTCATCAGGTTTGCGAGGCGCCGGGGCCGCGTTGGCTCCGGCGCTTCGTCGTCCTAGGCTGGCACGGAGGCCCTCCCTACCCCGCCATCTCCACCAGCCCGGCGTCCACGAAGCTGCAGCGGCGACCGTCGAAGTCCCAGCGGCACTGCGCCCCGTCCTCGCCCTCGAGCAGGATGAAGGAGCCGGCGCTCACGAACGGCCCGAGCTTGGACAGCACCGCGTTGAAGCCCCGGGTGAACGCCACCCCCGAGAAGTCGATGTCGTCGATGGCTCCGTCGCGGCCGCGGTGCACGGTCCAGCCGCTCGCCTGAAGTGCGTCCTCGAAGTCCGCGGTGGTCTCGAAGCCCAGCTTGAGCAGCGCCCGGGCCTCGGCCCCACGCTCGAGCAGGAAGCTGGCATTCACCACTCTCGCCGACGTGCCGACCGCTCCCATGGGCTAGCTCACCTCGATGGCCGAGTCGTCTCCGAGGGCGAAGCTCGCGCGCAGGATGATGCGGCGTCCGCTCAGCTCCAGGAAGCCGCGGCGCTGGAATTCGGAGAGGGCCCGGGAGACCGTCTCGCGGGAGGTGCCGATCATCGAGGCGATCTCCTGCTGCGTGGGCCGCTGGCGGATGACCACGCTGCCCGATTCCGGCTCTCCCTCGGTCTTGGCCAGCTCGCGCAGGTAGCGCGCCACCCGTCCGTAGACGTCGAGCAGCGCCAGGTTGCCGATGATCGCGTCGGCCCGGCGCAGCCGCCGGCTCAGCTCGGCAAGCACGCCCAGCGCCAGATTGGGATGGTTGGCCAGCTGATCGGCGAAGGACCTGCGCTCGATGACCAGGAGCGTCGAGCTCTCCAGCGCGATGACGTTGGCGCTGCGGGGCTGGTTGTCGAGCAGGCTCATCTCGCCGAAGAAGTCGCCCGGCTTGAAGACCGAGAGGATCACCTCGCGCCCCGAGCGGCCGTAGAGCACCACCTTCACCTTGCCGCTGCAGACCACGAACAGCGCATCGCCGCGGTCCTCCTGGCTGACGATGACGCTCTCGCGCGGGTACTGCCTCTCCACCGCGATCCGCTCGAGGGTGACGAGCGCGGCGTCGTCGAGGTCCGCGAAGATCGTGACCCGCTTGAGCAGCTCTCGGTGACGCATCGGCTCTCCCGTCGGACATCGTCGAGGAGTGGATGCTAGGGGGCGGCTCGCGCCGGGGTCAAGGCCATCGACCCTCGCCTGGCCTCGGTTGACACCCCCCGCGGGGCGGCCTATCTAGGGGCGCGATGAGGCTGACAGTCAATGGAGAGCCCCACGAGGTCCCGCCCGGGTTGACGATCATCGGTCTGCTGGGACACCTCGAGATCAAGGCACCCCGCGTCGCGGTGGAGGTCAACCGCGTGCTGGTGCCCCGCACCAAGCACGCTGAGCACCTTCTGGCCGAGGGAGACCAGGTGGAGATCGTCACCTTCGTCGGCGGAGGCTGAAGCCCCCGTCCCGCCCAGCGCACCCTTCACGAGGAGCTCCGATGTCCGACGAACTCAAGATCGGCAAGTTCACCTTCCAGTCCCGGCTCTTCATCGGCACCGGCAAGTACAAGGACTTCCCGACCATGAAGGCGGCCCACGAGGCCTCGGGCGCCCAGGTGGTGACCGTCGCCCTGCGCCGCGTGGACCTGAAGGCCACCGGCGAGGCCTCGATGTTCAGCTGGATCGACACCGCCCAGCGCACCCTGCTGCCCAACACCGCCGGCTGCTACACCGCCGATGAGGCTATCCGCACCTGCCACCTGGCCCGCGAGCTCTCGATGGGCGACCTGGTCAAGCTCGAGGTCCTGGGCGACCAGAAGACCTTGTTCCCGGACGTCGAGGAGACCCTCAAGGCCGCCAAGGTCCTGGTGAAGGAGGGCTTCACCGTCCTGCCCTACATCACCGACGACCCCATCACCTGCAAGAAGCTCGAGGACCTGGGCTGCGCCGCGGTGATGCCCCTGGCCGCCCCCATCGGCTCGGGGCTGGGTATCCGCAACCCGTTCAACATCCGCATCATCCTCGAGACGGTGAAGGTGCCGGTCATCGTCGACGCCGGGGTGGGCACCGCCTCGGACGCCGCCTTGGCGATGGAGCTGGGCTGCCACGGCGTGCTGCTGAACACCGCCGTCGCCGGGGCCAAAGAGCCGGTGCGCATGGCCACCGCCATGAAGCTCGCCGTCGAGGCCGGCCGCGAGGCCTTCCTGGCCGGACGCATCCCTCGCAAGCTGTACGCCACCGCCTCCAGCCCTCTCGAGGGAATCATCGTTTGAGAGGCGCTCCCGCGCTCTACCTCATCACCGACCGCCGTGCCTGCGCGCGCCCCCTGCCCGACGAGATTGGCCGGACGCTCGAGGGCCTCGATGGCGCGCACGTCGCCGTGCAGCTGCGCGAGAAGGACCTGACCGCGCGCGAGCTGTTCAGGGTCGGCGGCGAGGTGCTGTCCGTGTGCCGCCGGTACGGCGTGCCGCTCTTGATCAACGACCGGGTGGATGTCGCCATGGCCTTGGGGGCCCACGGGGTCCACCTGGGAGGCGGCTCGCTGCCGGCCTGCGAGGTACGGCGGATCTGGCCCGAGGCGTTCATCGGGGTCTCCTGCCACTCTGCGGCCCAGGTGCACGAGCGCGCCCCTGGAGCCGACTTCGCCACCTGGGGCCCGGTCTTCGCGACCCCCTCCAAGGCCTCCTACGGTCCACCGGTGGGAACGACGGGGCTTGACGACGCCCTCTCGGTGGGCCTGCCCCTGGTCGCGCTGGGGGGGATCGACGAGGCGAACGCCACCGGGGTGCGCCCAGGAGGTTTTGCCGGCATCGCCTGCATTCGCGCCGTCTTCTCGTCGCCAGAGCCCCACCGGGCCGCGCGCCGGCTGCTGGCAGCCTTTCAGGCGGCGGATCGGGAATAGGCCGAGGGGGCGCTCTTCGGCGGAGCACGCGCAAGAGGAGCTACAGAACAGGAATCCTTCTCACATCGAAGCGGCCAAGCCGCTCCCTCGCAGCGGTGATGCAGCATGCGGGACTGGGCATTTCGTCGCTGGAGGTTGAGTTACGGCGATGGGGAACGAGATCGACAGGCCCCGGTTCGCCGCCAGGGCCAAGGACGCGCATGCGAGAGGCGGGCAGCGGTGGGCGCTGACCTCGGGAGGCAGAGCAGTGGAGCTGCTGAGGACTGCACCGGTGCTTCGGCAGCTTTCGCTGCGACATGCGCGGCGCCTGCTTGGCCTCGTGCTGCTGGCGGCCTTGGTGGTCGTCTCGGCAACGTTGGCGAAGTCACCCGGGGCGCTCGCGCTGCGCGACTCCTGGGTCAACGAGCGGCTGCACTCGGCGCTCGAAGCCATGGGGGCGGCGGCCGCCGTCTTCGCGGCGCTCTTGCTGCGCCAGAGGACCGAGCGCGGGATTGCCGCTTACCCCTTGCTCATCGATGGCCTCCTCGCCATGGGCATCCTCAAAGGCTTTCATGCCGTCCTCGCGCTCGGCCACGGGTTCGTGTTGCTGCACACCGTCTCGTTCCTCGCCGGGAGCGTGGGCTTCGCCCTGGTCTGGTTCCCGCCTCGCGACCTACCGAGGCGTCGAGGCAAGTGGTTCACCTGGCTCGTCGCCTCACTGTGTGTCGCCCTGGGCATCTGGACGCTCGTCGCCCGACAGACCCTGCCGGCGATGATGGTCTCAGGGGAGTTCACCCCCCTCGCCAAGCTGCTCAATGGGCTGTCCGGGGCGCTGTTCCTCGTCGCAGCGGTCCGTATCCTCGCCGAGTACTGGGGGTCCGGCGACGTGGAGAGCTACTGGCTTGGGACGGTGAGCATCGTCTTCGGCCTCTCCGGCCTGCTGTTCGGCCAGTCCCGACTCTGGGACCCGGTCTGGTGGCTCTGGCACCTGCTGCAGCTGGGGGCCTTCGCGATGCTCATGCAGGTGATCGTCAAGAAGCACCGCAAGCGCATCGCCGAGCTGGCGGCGGCACGTGCCTATCGAGAGCTCGCCGAGCGCCTCGAGGTGGCCAAGGAGGCAGCCGAGAACGCCAACCGTTCCAAGACCGAGGCCATGAACATCGTGGCCCACGAGCTGCGCACCCCGCTCGCCGGCCTGCACCTCGGGCTCCAGCAGTCGCGGCGCCAGCTGGGCAAAGGCAAGCCGGTCGATGACCCGGCGCTCGATCGCCTGGAGAGGAGCGCCCGCCGCATCGCGCGGCTGGTGGAGGACCTGCTCGACGCCAGCCGCATGGATCGGGGCGGCCTGACGATGGAGCCGGTTCGGTTGGACTTGCGCCCCTTGGTCTCCCGCGTGGTCGACGAGCAGGCCAAGGCAGCTTCGCGGCG
>JACRCT010000266.1 GCA_016218885.1 Deltaproteobacteria bacterium
CGAGTCCGAGGCTGAGTCCGAGGAGGAGTCCGAGGCTGAGTCGGAGTCTGAGTCCGAGGCTGAGTCCGAGGCTGAGTCCGAGGCTGAGTCCGAGGCTGAGTCCGAGGCTGAGTCCGAGGCTGAGTTGTCGGTGGCGAGCGCGGAGGCCGGGGAGGCGAGCGCCTCACCAGAGCGAGGGTCGGAGCACGGGGTCGCCCAGCCGAGGGAAGGCAAGGGCTTGGAGGACCTCGAGGCGGCGAGCATCGACACACCCGCCGAAGACGACGAGGAGCCTGATACACCCTTCGACAAGCTGGTCTCTCGTGCCAAGCGCTTCTCTGCCGAGCGGGTGCGGACCATCGTCGAATCGCTGCTCTTGGTGACCGACAAGCCGCTCACCCTCGAGGCCATCCAGGCCTGCACGGGCATTGCGCCGCCGGTGGTCCAGGAGGCGCTGGAGAAGTTGCAGGGGCATTATCGCGACGGCGTCCGCGGGATCGTGCTGCACGAGGTCGCCGGCGGCTGGCAGTACCGCACGTGCCCGTCGACCAGCGAATTCGTGCGCCGCTTCCTCAAGGTCAAGCCGCAGCGGCTCACCCGCGCCGCGCTCGAGACTCTGGCGATCATCGCCTACCGCCAGCCGGTGACCCGCCCCGAGGTCGAGGACATCCGCGCCGTCGACTGCGGCGCCGTCATCAAGGCCCTCCTCGATCGCCAGCTGATCAAGATCATCGGAAAGAAGGAGGAGGCGGGCCGGCCGCTCCTCTACGGCACTTCCCCGCAGTTCCTGGAGTTCTTCAACCTCAAGGACCTGGCCAGCCTGCCGACCCTGCGCGAATTCCAGGAGCTCACCGAGGAGAGCCAGCAGATCGTCGAGCAGGAAACCGGAGAGAAGGTCGAGCAGAAGGGCACCGAGGGGCTGGTGGCCGATCTGCGCGACTCCAAGCTCGAGGAGCGGCTCCAGGCCACCACCGCCGAGGCAGACGAGGCCCTGGCCGACCTGGAGACGGCCCTGGCCGATACCGATACCAAGGCCAAGGCGACCACTCGCATCCTCAATCCAGTTCCGCCGCAGCCCCCGGAAGGCTTGGGACCGTTGCCGGGCTCTTCCCGACCTGGCCCTGACCCCGCGACGGCTCCCTCGTCCCCGTCCTCTTCTGAGGCCGGTGAGAGGCCAGACCCCACTGGCTCGCACGTCGAGGGCGAAGCGGAGCTGGAGCTTGACGGGCAAGAGGACGAGCAGGTGGACGGAGAAGAGGATGACGAGGATGAGGAGGAGGGGGAGCTGTAAGGCTCTTCTGGGGCGGGAAAGCCCTCGACTTCGATGCCGAGGGCGAGGAGCGTTGTCGGCATCGTGGTCCACGCCGCGCGTCGCGTCGTGCGCAATCTCAGATCTGGCGAAGAGGCGAGGAGACGATGGAGATCCGGCTACAGAAGGTGCTGGCCCAGGCGGGCCTCGCGTCGCGACGCAAGGCGGAGGAGCTGATCGCCGCTGGGCGGGTGGAGGTCAACGGCAAGGTGGTGCGTGAGCTGGGCACCAAGGTCGACCCCAACGCGGACCTGGTTCGTGTGGACGGCAAGCCGCTCGGAGAGCGCGAGAGGAAGGTCTACTACGTGCTCTACAAGCCCACGGGGATGGTGACCACCCTCTCCGATCCCCAAGGGCGCCCGACCATCCTGGACTGTCTGCAGGGCATCCCCGAGCGCGTCTTCGCGGTGGGGCGTCTGGACTGGGATGCCGAGGGAGCGTTGATCGTCACCAACGACGGCGATCTCGCCAACCGCGTGATGCACCCCACGTTCCAGGTCCCGCGCACCGACCTTGCCAAGGTCAAAGGCGAGCCCGACGCCGCCACGCTGCAGAAGCTGCGCGACGGAGTGCGCCTCGAGGATGGGATGATCAAGCCGGAGCACGTCGAGCTCGAGCGCGAGACCGAGAAGAACACCTGGTTGAGGCTGGTCGTGGCCGAGGGCCGGCCTCATCTGGTGAAGCGGCTCTGCGCGGCGGTGGGCCACCCGGTTGTCCGTCTCTTCCGGCCTCAGTACGCAGGCATCGGCGTCGAGGGGCTGCGGCCCGGACGCCATCGCCCGCTGACCGCGGTCGAGGTCGAGGCGCTGCGCCGCTCTGGCCCGAATTCTCCTAGGCCCGAGGGGCCGCTGCGCATGCCCGCTCGACGCCATCGCGTTGGACCCGCCCCTGCGGCGTCTCCCCGGCCCGACCCGACCGATGGGGCAGATAGGACGAACCGGACGGATCGGACCTACCGAATGAACCTGAACGATCGGGCGAATCGTGTCGATCGGACCACACGTCCGACCAGACGCCCCACGGCACGCCCAACCGGGCGTCCCAGCCCGGGGGCAAAGCGGCGGCCGCGCTAAAAATCGAAGGAAGTGCAAGAAGTTAACGGGTTGACCCGCTTGAGCAGCGTTCGCTAACATCCCCATCCTGTTTTTCGGGCGTTCGGCGCGCGGCATGGGCGCGCGAGCGCGTCTCTCCAGATGAGGTGGACGTGCTGAGACCGCTTGGGTGCAGGTCGAGGGTGCGCTGGGCTGGGGCGGGCCTGGCCCTTCTTCTCGTTGCAGGATGCCAGGGCCAGCACGATCGGCTCCTCAAGGAGTTCGAAGCTCCAGGGCGTCCGGAGCTCCGCGCGGGGGCCTTGGCGAGGCTGGCCGAGATGGGCCACGAAGAGGACTTCCACCTCTTCTTGCGCGCGACCCGTGACCCTTCGGCGCTCGTGCGCCGGTCGGCGGTGCTGGGGCTCGGTCTCTCGGGGGACTCGAAGGCCATCGACACCTTGGGCGAGCTTCTGGCTGATCCCGACTATGACGTCGAGGCGGAGGCCGCCCGGGGGTTGGCCAGGTTCAACACCGACAAGTCGCGTGCTTACCTGCTGTCCTCCTACGGGCGGCGCGATGGTCCGGCCCGCGCCGCCATCGCCGTCGCCCTGGGACCGGAGGGGCTCAAGGACGCTATCCGCCATGAGGCCAAGCTGCTCTGGGAGCGTCATCAGAAGGCCCTGGAGGCAGGTGGTCCGGCAGAGCGAGTGGGCGCTGCCGAGGAGATCGGCCGCAGTGGACGCGGAGAGGCCGTGGAGCGCCTGCTTCCGATGCTGGGCGACGATTCGGTCCTGTTGGCGGCCGGTGCGGCTCGCGGACTGGGGGCCGCCAGGGATCGGCGCGCCGTTGCACCCTTGATGGGAGTCCTCAAGGAGAACCATCCGGTGCTGCGCGAAGCCGCCGCCGAGGCCCTGGGCCTTCTGGGCGACGCCTCCGCGGTCCAGGCGCTGGAGAAGCTGGCCCTGGAGGGCGGCTCCGGCTCGGCCGCTGCGGTCAACGCCATCGGGCTGCTCGCCTCGGCCCCCGAAGGGCGCGCGTCGTTGTGCAAGCTCACGGCGGAGGGCAACCGCGATGTCGCCGCTCTCGCTGCCCGGTTGGCGCGAGCCCGGCAGAGCTGCGCCCCCGAGCCCATCGTCTCCCGTCTCAGCAAGGGCGGGGTGGATGCTCAGGCAGCGCTGGCGGCACTCGAGGGGCTTGGAGGCGGCGTGGGGGTCGACAGGGTCGTGGGGCTGCTCGAGTCCCAGGATCGCAGCCTCAAGCTCGCCGCGGCGCACACGCTGCTCTCACTCGAAGGAGCGAGCGATGTCGCGGGGGCCAAGGTCGTCAAGGTGCTCGAGGTCGAGGTCGAGCGGGTCACGAGCGCGACCCAGAAGTGGGTCAAGGAGCCACTCCCTGCCGCAGCACCGCCCAAAGCTCCGGGGGCCGGCGACGACCAGGATCGGGTTCGCAAGCTCGACGACATGATGGCCAAAGTGGACGCGCTCAAGGCCGCGCGCGCCGAGGCGCTGGGGGTCAAGCTCATCGACCGTGAGGCAGCCAAGGGGCCCTTGGACGTCGTCGACGACGTGGGCGAGGGCGAGGAGGAGCTGCTGCTGCCGCTGGCGCGGGCCGCCGGAAAGCTCAAGGCGCCTGGCTCTCAGGCCGTGCTCGAGAAGCTCATCCAGATGGCGAGGCCATCGGTGCGCGCCGCGAGCTGCGAGGCGTTGGCCATGCTCGCCACACCCGACGCACTCGCGGTGGTCGTCCGGTGTCTGGATGACGCCGAAAAGGCTGTGCTGCGTGCGACTGCGCGGGGCCTGAAGGTGGCTGGGACCGCCGGGCAACAGATGCTCGTCGGCGCCCTCAAGCGCAGGACGAGCGAGCGCTGGGAGCTCGTGCGGGCCCTGGGCGAGCTCAAGGTTCGCGAGGCTGCCCCCGCGATCTCACAGCTGCTCTCCGTCGGGGGCGCAGAGTCCGTCGAAGCCGCAGTGGCGCTGGGGAAGGTGGGAGATCCCGGGTTTGCCGACGAGCTGGCGGCCCAACTCGAGGAGCCGACTCATCCGGCGCGGCTCGACGTCATCGAGGCTCTCGGGCAGCTCGGCGTCGCCAGGGTCTCGCCGACCCTGACTCGCGAGCTTCTCAACGAGCGGCCCGAGGTGCGCGCGGTGGCCGCGCGGGCCCTGGGCAAGCTCGACCGCAAGGGCGCCGGTCCGACCTTGGAGGCGCTGCGGTTCGACTACTACGCCGAGGTCCGGCGCGCCGTCGAGGAGGCGCTGGGGGCCCCGCCGCCGAACCTGCAGGGAGCCCGCTGAGCCATGCCCGACATTCGCGAGCTGAAGGACCAGGCGGCCAAGCAGTTCACGAAGGGCAGGTTCGAGAAGGCTGCTGCCGCGTATCAGGAGCTGTGCCGCCTCGAGCCCAAGGACGCGCAGCTGCGGGTGCGGTTGGGCGATGCGCTGGTCAAGAAGGGCGACCGGACCGGGGCCGTCACCGCCTACCGGGTTGCGGCCGAGGCCTATGCCAAGGACGGCCTGCTCCCCCGCGCCATCGCCGTCTGCAAGCTCATCCTCGAGGTCGACCCGGAGCATGTCGACACCCAGAACGTTCTTGCCGAGCTCTATGCCAGGAAGTCCGGCGGGGTTCGCAAGCCGGCGAGCGCGCCCTCCTTGGGGCCCGCTCCGGCCAAGGCCGCCCCGATACCCCCACCACAGCGCGAGCCACCTTTGCCGGTTCGGCCCGCTGTCGCCCCTTTGGTTGCTTTGAACGCAGCGGCCAAGGTTCCCGAGCTCGAGCTCGACGTGGAGCTCGAGGACTCCGACCGGAAGCTCCAGGTGGGCGTGGTCGCTCCAAGCCAGCCTTTGCCTGGCCTGGCCACCCCGGCGCATGCCGAGATGGAGCCCGAGACCGGTGCGTCGGGACCGAGCTGGAAGGGCTCCGCCGTGGCGTGGGAGCCTCCGGCTCCCGCGACCCCCGCCAACACCGCGTCATCGTCGCCTTCGCCCAAGCTACTCCTGCCCAATCCGACCTCTTGCCCTCCTCCTCCGCCCGACGACGTGATGTTCGACCTGGAGCCCGAGGCCGCCATGCCCGGGTTGCCTGGCGCGACAACGGCCGACAGCGTCTGCTTGACGGAGCTCGATCTGGGAGAGCCCGAGCTTCTGGGCTTGCACGAGCCGGAGGGGCCGCCGGCCTCGGGGGCCCCGGCCGCCGCGATCTCTGCGCCCGCAGGACCGGTCGGCGCGCCCACCGCAGTCGAGCCCCGGGGCTTGCCCTCCGAGCCAGTGGTCGCCGACAGCCTCGCGGCAGCGTTGGAGACTGCTGTGCGCGGAGCCGCCGAGGTTTCCAGCGCGAAGTCGGCCGCCGGGTCCGCCGCACCGGCCCAGAGCGGGGCGTGGTTCGCCGCTCCCGACGGAACCAGCGAGGAGCCGGGACGCCGGCGGCAGACCTTGGCGGACCTCGAGATCACCTCCGTGAACGAGGACGAGGAGATGGAGGTCTTCTCTATCACGGTGGATCCGTCGGTCGACGCGACACGCCTGCCCGAGATCCCGCTCTTCTCCGATCTCTCGCGGGAGGCCTTCGTGGAGTTGGCTTCTCATTGCCAGCTCAGGCGCTGCGCACCCGGCGAGGTCGTGATCGCGCAGGGGAGCATCGGAACCTCGTTCTTCGTGGTGACCGGGGGGGCGGTCCGGGTGGTGAGGCGTTCGGTCTCGAGCGAGGAGGTGGTCTTGGCTCGCCTGGGCGAGGGCTCGTTCTTCGGCGAGATGGCCCTCTTGTCCGGCACTCCACGGGCGGCGTCGGTGGTGGCCGAGGAGGACACGGACTGCCTGGAGATCTCAGCCGAGCTGTTGGGCTCGCTCTCCCGCCGCTATCCGCACGTGCAGCAGGCGCTCAAGAAGTTCTGCCGCCAGCGGCTGCTTGCCAACGTCCTGGCGACCAGCTCGCTCTTCAAGCCCTTCGACAAGAACGAACGCAAGGCGTTGGTCGAGAAGTTCAAGGCGCGCGAGCTCGCCGCGGGGGAGATCGTCGTGGCTGAAGGCCAGCCCGCCGACGGCCTCTACGTGATCATGGCGGGCGAGGTCGAGGTGCGGAAGAAGCGAGAGGGCCAGGAGGTGCGCCTCGCCGCGCTGCGCGAGGGCGAGGTCTTCGGGGAGATCTCGTTGCTGACCAAGAGCGCGGCCACCGCCACCGTGGCGGCGGTCCGGCGGTCCACGATCTTGCGGCTGCCGCGGCCGGCCTTCGACGAGCTGATCAGCACCCACCCCCAGATCTTGATGCTGGTGAGTGAGCTCTCCGACGAGCGGTTGAGGGCCCAGCAGTCCCTGGAGCAGGGACAGTCGGCGGACGGGCTGCTGCTGCTTTGACCGGATGACTTCTCAGGTCGATTCAGGGTCGTCGCCGCGCACGCGACGGATGTAGTCGGCCCGGTCGAGGCCGCCCTGGTCGACGAGCATCTCGACGAGGGCGCGCAGGGCTCGGGTCTGTCGCCCGACCAGATCTTCGAGCCGAGCTACGCGGCCGTGGAGCTCGGCCACCTCCGACGGCGACTCCATCCGCACCGGCGCCGCTGGAGAGGGGAGGGGTGGTGGAACCGCTCCGGCGGGGGCAGAGCCTGCAGGTTGAGGCGCATCGCTCTCCATCCACCGAGGCACCTGGACGGGTCGCTGGTCCAACGAATCGCCGTAGTAGTAGCGGCGGATGGCCCGATCGATGTCGGTCCCCGCAGCCACGACCGGCTCGATCTTCATGCGTGTGCGCAGCTCGAGATGGCGCAGCGTCTCGTAGTTGGTGGGGTCGCTGGTGGCAAGCCGGAGGAGCTTCCTGTCGAGATCGGCGGAAAGCGGAAAGACCCCGTGGCGCTCGCAGTCCTGCACCGCCAAGAGCTGCGTGGCCTCGGGAGGTGGAGGCGTTGCCTGCAGGTCGATGGCCGTGAGGTGCAAGTGATGCGACAGCGCAGCCACGACGGTGGGTTCGTCGACGAACCCCAGGTCCACCAGGACGCGGCCGAGTCGGCCTCCCCACTTCTTCTGCTCGGCGAGCGCGGCCTCGAGGCGCGGGGCGTCGAGAAGCCCGGCACGGACCAGGATCTCTCCAAAGCGGAGCTTTGATTCGGACATTCCGCCTCCGCCGCGGGGCTCACTACTTCTTGGGCGCCTCGTCCTTGACCTGCTCGTCTTTGGACCGCTCAGGTGCGAGCTTAGCAGCCTGGGTCTTCTCCTCGGCCGTCAGCGCCTTGGCTCGGAAGATGCGGTACTTGGCCTGCTTGCCCTGGACCGTCAACGTGGCCGCCATGCCCATGGACTGGGTCCCGTCGTTCATCGCCCAGGCGACCGAGTCTGCCGGGCCAGGATTGAGGAAGAGCCTGTCCGCGAGGGTGTCCTGCTTGAGGACGTTGAGGCCTTCGAGGTCGGTGGCCCGGCCGCCGGCCTCCTTGATGTTGGAGAACACGCCGAAGGGGATGCTGGCTTCAGCGATGAGGGCGTTGAGGTTGGAGTCGCCGACATTGCCGGCCTCGGTGGCAGCGTCGAGTGCCATGGCGCCGTTGCCGTGGGGCGGGCCGTGTGAGACCAGCACGATCGGGTTCTTGGCTTCCTTGGCGATCTTCTTGAGGGCCTCGACGTCCTGCTTGAAGTACTGGCAGCCGGAGGGATTCAGGTACCGCTTGTCGTGGTAGCCCGGGAGGCTGATGAGGTCGACCGAGCCGAACTCGACGTGGCGCACCCTGCCGAGGTTGACGACGTTGGGAAAGGTCTTGGTGAGGGCGGCGAGAGCATCGTTGAAATGGCCCCCGCTCTCGCGATTGCCGATCACGGCGAAGACGGGAAGGCCGGTCTCGGCTACCAGGGTCAGCGACCGGACGATGGACTCGAGGCTCTCGCCGCTGTCCCCGTTGACGATGACCGCATCCGCCTTCTCCGCCTTGAAGAACTCCACATACTTCTTGAGGTTCACGAGGTTCTCGCCCGAGTCCTCGTTCAGGGCGCCGATGACACCGAAGACCGTCGGCTGGTCCTTCTTCTCGGGGAGCTGGAAGCTGAGCTTGTAGCCATTGAGCTCGGCCGCTTTCCCGGCAATGGTCACTTTCTTGGGGACGCTCAGATCGATGGGGCCCACGCACGAGGGATCACTCTGGCCGGACACGGAGGAGGCGGCGTCCATCTTGACGGCAGGGGCGGGAGGCACGATGGCCTTGGGTGCGACTTTCACGGGCGGTGCCGGAGGCGGAGCGGGCTCCTTGCACGCGACGAAGGCAAGGATGGCGCCGGCCAGCACCCAAGAGCGCGAAGACATGGTGACTTCTCCCTGTTGGGGGTCAGAAAAGGGAGGCGGAGTATAGCGACCGAGTGGGGACCGGGCAAGGCGACTGTCGAGGAGCCTCCGTCCCGTCTCCAGAGCGGCCGAAAAGTTGACCGCTCGGCAGGTGGGCTGACAATCGCTTCATTCTAGGTCGGGCTCCGCGCGACCTGGCTTGCCTTACCGGGGAACGACCATGCCAGACGGGACGGCGCTGCAGGGCTTCGAAGAGATGGGGCGCGAGGACGCCATTCGCGAGGCAGTGCTGCGCCTTCGCCGGCAGATGCGACGAGCCAGCGACGATCCGGTCCGTGTGGACCTGCTCGAGGACGACCTGCGCGAGGGGCTGAATACGGCTGACGAGGTGCGGGCTTTCTTCGACGATGTCCTCGCGCTGCTGGTCAACCCCGACACCCGTGGGCGTGACCTGGTGGACCTGGCCGATGACCCTCAAGTGCTCGATCAGCTCGACTACCTGGTGGTCGTCGTCAACAACCTGCGCCGCCGCTTGATGCAGCTGGCCGCCCGGAGCGGCAGCTAGCGCTCGCCCAACTCGGGTCCCTACCACTCCATCGGCCTGCGCGGGGCTCCCGAGCGCAGATCGGGTCGCTCGATCTCCACCAGCTGCGCTCGCACCGGTCCGAGGTCGATGACGCCCAGGGCCGCCACCGGCAGGCGTCGAGCGTCGTCGCTGATCCAGACGTGGACCTCACGCTTCAGGTTTCCAGTCACCGAGGTGGCGAGACCCGAGAGGTGGTAGGCCTCGAACTCGCCCGCGGGGACCGAGACGTGCTCCTTGGATTCGACCTTCCCCTCCAGGCGCCAGATGCGCTTGATGGCATAGACGTCGAAGCAGAAGGTCTGGCCGACGGTGAGCGGGATTGCGCGGAACAGATAGATGGCTCCGGCGTAGTCCACCGCATCGGCGGCCACCGCGTGTCGGCTGGCGCCCTCCCGTCCGTTGTTCGACTTCCAGCGCACGTCGACGGTCCGGTCGGAGTTGAAGCCCACGTCTGCCACTCGGGTGAGCGAGCCCTCGGCGGCGTCCTCGTGAAAGCGGGAGGAGCGCAGATCTCGCGCACGGAGGTAGCTGAAGACCTCTCCCCTGATCTTGCGGACCTTGTTGAAGAAGGTGTTCGACTCGGCGCGAACGCGGATGGGGATCTCTGCGCTTGCCCCCGCGCCGAGAGTGGGCAGCACCTCGAAGCTCATCCTTCCGGCCTTGGCTCCCATGACGTCCACGTCGAAGGTGAGGGCCTCGCCGACCGGGAACGGCAGGGGGCCCGACCTCGGCCTGGGCATGGGGGTGCAGGCGCCGGGAGCGGCCGGCTGCACGGGAGGCCTAGGCGGCGTGCCAGCGGGCGCTGCAACAGAGGCCGTGACGATGGTGAAGGACAAAGCGAGCGCGATGAGCGAAGGCAGTCGCATCGACGGAGCCTCCTCGGGCTCCCGGATGCTAACACGCAGGGTCTTTACGGCCGGCCCTGGGTTTCGACGGGGCGCTCCCTGCGGTATTCCGCGCTGGCCTTCATCTGCGCTTCGATGGCGGCGTTCAGGCGCTCGCGTGCTCGCTTCCATTTCTCGGGATCTCGAGCGATCTCATAGGGTTGTGGAGCGAGCTCTCCGGCGAATGCCTCGGCCTCTCGTCTCAGCCCGAGCGACCGGGCCACAGAGAGCACCTCATAGTCCTGCAGGCCGGCGCGCAGGTGCTTGAGCCGCAACGACTCGATCGGGACGTGGGTCGAGCCCCCGATCCTCTCCGGGGTGCCCGGGTAGAAGAGGGTCCCGTCACCGTTTCCATGGAAGCGCCACAGGTCGCGCCAGCAGTCGCTGCGCTTCGAGTCCTGGGGCGCGACATAGGCCTCGACCGTGTTGAAGTAGAGCTCGCCCTCGATTCCATGGCGAAAGGCGAGGACGCCCATGGCGCGGTTGAGCGCGGCGTCGTGATCGACCATGTAGGAAGGCCAGCCTGAGAAGTAGCGGAGGTTGGGCAGGTCGTGCGCCGGAAGCGACCCGCAGCCGTGGCTGCCGCAGGACTGGTACCACCAGAGCCTGGCTCCGCGCGCCCGCTCGGTCTGGTAGGCGGCCAGGGGCACCACCAGCCGGCAGTAATCGTCATGGCTCCTGGCGAAGAGGCAATTCAAGTTGGGGGTCCATAGGTCGATGACCCCGGCCACCGGTGGCACGAGCGAGGTCGTGACCAACGCGCGCAGCTTGGGATCGGCCTCGTGCACCAGCTGAGCGTAGCGCCGCACGAGGGGCAGCTCCTCAGGTCGGGGCTCGTCCTTGAGATAGACGAACGCGCGGTCCAGCCAGCCTCGCTCGCGCAGGTGGGCCGCGTAGGCTCTGAGGTAGGCGACGCGCTGCTCGTCGGTGCGCGCCTTGGGGTGCATGCGCACGTCGATGGAGGTGAAGCGCGCCCCGCTGGGCAGGGCCGTGCCGTCGAGAAACGGCGCGACTTCCCGGTCGTAGGCCTCGAAGGAGAGCTTCGGTGGATTGACCGAGAGGATGGCCGGAGGCTCCATGCTCATCCCGTGAAGCGAGATGCGGTGCTGGAGGGCGGCGAGCGCGTAGCGATGGGTGAGGGCGAAGACGTTCTCCGGCGTCCGGGGAAGGCCGTGGCCGCTGGCGGCGGTGAGGCCGGAGAACCCGAAGGAGGAGGGAAGGGTGGAAGTGGCGGGGAGGGTGTAGGCCGCGACGCGGAGATGGAGGGGGATTCGCACCGGGTTGCGCCCCAGGGCCTCCACCAGCACCTCGCCGAGATAGGGTCCGGGAGGCGCGCCCGCTGGCACGCAGATCTCGACATAGGCGACGACCGGTTCGGGACCTTCCGAGGTGGCCGGGAAGGCGGAGCGTTTCTCCTGCGCGTAGGCATCGATGGTCGGAATGAGGGCGTCGGGCCAGCGACCGGGGCGGCCCTCGAGGTTGGAGGCGCTCGTCACCTGGATGAAGGCCTCCCGGTAGATCGCTGCTTGAAGAGGCGGCGCCTTCTTCTGCACCAGGGGTGTCGCGCGGATCCTCAGGTGGCGGACGGGGGGCGGGGCCACCACTTGGGTTGCCACGCATTCGCCTCGAGCAGCGCTCAGCTCGGCGGAGCCGGAGCCGCGGTAGCGGACTTGGGGACCGAGCTTCACCAGCTCGGGAATGGTGAAGGCCCACTTCGGGTCAGGGACCTGGCTTTCCGGCGAAGCGCCTGCCTCGGCGGTGGCAGCTGGCATCGTCGAGAGGAGGATGCCCCAACCCACCAAGGCATGAAGACGGCCGCGCATGATCTCTCCCGTCGGCGCGAGCTCTGCGACGGTCTCTAGCTGGGGATGTGGCGTCTGGTCAGCAAGGGACCCCGAGCGGTAGGGTTCGGCGCCCGGGGTGGATCAAGCCTTGCCCCATACAGGGCTGGAGGAGTCCTCATGGCTCGCGTCGCCGCCGTCGTGTCGGTGGTCATCTCGCTGGCGGCATTGCTCGTGGCCTGGAGCGGGCGCGCTCCTGCGCTTGAAGGGGCGCCGCCCGAGCCAGGCAACGAGGCGAGCTTGGAAAGCGGGGGCCGAGGCGGCGATCCCGGTGACTGGGAGGCCAGGCTGGTGTCGTTGGAATCGACGGTCGCGAACCTCGTGCGGCGCGTTCAGGCCCTCGAGCGCGTTCCCTCTGCGGCCGCCGGCGCACCCGCCGAAGCTGTGGAGGAGTGGCGGCGCGAGCTCAGCGCCGTGCGCAGCGACGTCGACGCTCTGCTCTCGGGCGAGGCCGTCGGCACTGAAGCGGGGAGCAAGAGGCTCAAGGAGGTCTTGCGCAGCCTGCAGGATGAGGTGTTTGCGGAGCGGGCGCAGGAGCGTCTTGCCGAGCACCAAAGGACCGAGGCGGAGCGGTTCAGGAAGTTCGCCGAAGATGCTCGGCTATCTCCCACTCAGCGCGAGGAGCTCTCGAAGCGGCTGGAGGAGGAGGCGAGCAAGCAGCAAGAGCTTAGGGATCAGCCCCGCACTCCCGAGCGCCGCGAAGAGTTCCGCGCCGTCCGCGCCGGCACCGACGAGGTGGCGCGCCGCCTTCTCGATAGTGCGCAGTACTCCAAGTACGACCAGTTCAGGCAGCAGGGAGACCGGCGCGATCGCGGGTTGCCTCGTCCCGAAGGGCTGCGTCGGAGATGAGCCTCGCCTCGCGCCGCTCGAGGAGGGAGCCCTGCGACGGGCCGTGACCCTGGTGCGCGCTCTAGGCGGCGGCAGTGTACCCGTAGAGGCTGCGGGCGAAAGCTTCGGGGACGTGCGTGAAGCGGACGCCGATGCGGCTGCGCTTCTCGTGGCGGCGGCCCGCCTGGGCCCAGCTCACCAAGCCGCGGAATCGGAAGACCTGGTCCCGGACCTGGATGTCGCCCTCCACCTCCGAGCCGGGGAGGAAGACGGGGTCCAGCTCCGCGCAGAAGCCGAACTCGGAGACGTCCACCGTCACCGCCTTGAGCCTCCCGCCGAGGGAGACGTTGAACCAGCGCAGCAACCGCCTGTCCATTCGGAGCGTTTTCATGAACCCAAGGGTTGCATGGAACCGGCGTCGGGCAAGAAATCGGTCGCCCGAGTCCTTTCAGCGGGCGGCGAGGTGCGCCGCGGCCGGCCGTGCCGAGCGATGGGCGGCGAGGGAGCGCTCGAGGATGGCCAGGGCCTCGGCCACGCTGTCCACACAGGTGGGGATGTCGAGGTCGGCGCAGTTGGCCAGAGGTGGAGTGGGCTTGAGCATGTGCTCGCGTGCCCAGGTCACCAGCCCGCGCCACATCGGCCCGACGAAGACCAGCGGGACATTCTCCAGGTGCCGCACCTGGAGGAGCTGCCAGATCATCAGCGACTCCAGGGTGGTGCCGATGCCGCCGTCGACCACGACGAAGGCGTTGGAGAGGCGGGCGAAGTGGTGCAGGCGGGAGAAGAAGGTGCGGTGGGTATAGGCCTGCTCCACGAAGGGATTGGCGCTCTGCTCGAAGGGCAGCTCGACGCGGATGCCGATGCTGTTGCGGGGGTTGTCCGGGGCGCCCAACTGCGCCCCCTCGTTGGCGGCCTGCATCAGCCCCGGCCCGCCGCCGGTGACGATGGTGCAGCCGCGGGTGGCCAACTCCCGGGCGAGGTCGCGCACGTGTTGGTAGACGGGGTCGCCGGGACGGGTGCGTGCCGACCCGAAGATGGTCACCCGGTATTCGTCGCCTCCGGGTGGGCGCAGCCGCGCGAGCTGGTTGACGACGTCCCAGAGGCTGCGCAGGGAGGTCTCGACGATCTCTTCGACAGGAGGTTGGAGGTCGCTCATGCAGAGCATTCTAGGAGAAGGCGGCGGGGGACGATGCACGCCATGCCGGCTCCAGGCTACTCGGCGACGCTCTGCGCCAAAAACTCCTCGCCCAGCTCGCGGGCGCGCTTGGTCGCGGACTCGACGGCATTGATGAGCGTGGTGCGCAGTCCGCCGGCCTCCAAGGTGTGCAGCGCGGCGATGGCCGTGCCTCCAGGGCTGGTCACCTGGTCCTTGAGCTGGCCGGGGTGAACGCCGGTCTCGATGGCGAGCTTGGCGCTGCCGAGCAGCGTCTGCGCGGCGAGCTTCTGTGCGGTGTAGCGGGGCATGCCGACCTTCACCCCTGCATCGGCGAGTGCCTCGAGGATGAGGAAGACATAGGCGGGGCCGCTGCCCGACAGGCCGGTGACCGCGTCGAGCATCCCTTCCTCCACCACCACCGTCAGCCCGACCGCGTCGAAGAGCGCCTTGGCCGCGGCCTCGTCTTCGGGCGTGGCGTGGTCGCCCAGGGCGATGGCGGTGGCGCCGGCGCCCACCAGGGCGGGAGTGTTGGGCATCGCCCGGACGATGCGCGCCCCGTGGCGCAGCTTGCGCTCGATGGCGGCGATGGGAACGCCGGCGGCGATGGAGATGACGAGCTTGCTCTGGTCCACCGCCGGGCCGACCTGGCCCAGGACCTTGTTCATGATCTGGGGCTTGACCGACAGGAAGATCACGTCGGCGGAGCGAGCCGCGGCGAGGTTGTCGCGGGTGACCTCGACCCCGAAGACCTTCTGCATCTGCTCGAGCTGCTCGCTGCGCGGGTCGGTGGCGATGATGTCGGTCGCCTTGCACGTGCCCGCTCGCAGCAGGCCGCGGATCATGGCCTCGCCCATGTTGCCTGCCCCGATGATGCACAGCCTCTTGCCCATGATCGTCCCTCTCGAGTGCCGGCGCGCGGCGCGGACTCCGCTTGCGTCAGTAGACCGGGGGGGAATAGCAGCCGGCGCGC
>JACRCT010000276.1 GCA_016218885.1 Deltaproteobacteria bacterium
CGCCCGCCCGGCCCCAAGCTCACATGTGCCGGACGATGTTCTCCCCAAACTCGCTGCACTTGAGCTCGACCACGTCGCCGACGCCCTCGGCCTTCATCAGCCGCGCGAAGTCGTAGGTCACCTGGTGGCTGGCGATGGCGCCGTCCATGCCCTTGAGCACCAGGTCCGCAGCCTCGAGCCAGCCCAGGTGGCGCAGCATCATCTCGCCGGAGAGGATGACCGAGCCGGGATTGACCTTGTCCTGGTTGGCGTACTTGGGCGCAGTGCCGTGCGTGGCCTCGAAGACCGCGTGGCCGGTGGCGTAGTTGATGTTGCCGCCGGGGGCGATGCCGATGCCGCCGACCTGCGCCGCCAAGGCATCGGAGAGGTAGTCGCCGTTCAGGTTCAAGGTGGCGATGACGTCGAACTCCTCCGGGCGGGTGAGCACCTGCTGCAGGGTGATGTCGGCGATGGAGTCCTTGATGAGCACCTTGCCCGCCTGCAGCGCTTCCCGCTGCGCGGTGTTGGCCGCATCCTCGCCCTGCTCGGCCTTGAGGCGCTCCCAGCTGGTCCAAGTGAAGGTCTGGTCGGCGTACTCCCGCTCCGCGAGCGCGTAGCCCCAGCCTCGGAACGCACCCTCGGTGTACTTCATGATGTTGCCCTTGTGCACGAGGGTGACGCTCTTGCGCCGATTGGCGATGGCGTAGTCGAAGGCGGCGCGCACCAGCCGCTCCGTCCCTTCGCGCGAGACTGGCTTGATGCCGATGCCCACCGTCTCGGGGAAGCGAATCTTCTTGAACTCCTTGGGGAAGGCATCGCGCAGCCAGCCGACGAGCTTCCTGGCCTGCTCGCTGCCCTCCTCGAACTCGATGCCCGCGTAAATGTCCTCGGTGTTCTCCCGGAAGATGACCATGTCCACCTTCTCGGGGTGCTTGACCGGCGAGGGCACGCCCCTGAAGTAGCGCACCGGTCGCAGGCACACGTACAGGTCGAGCAGCTGGCGAAGGGCGACGTTGAGCGAGCGGATGCCGCCCCCGATCGGGGTGGTCAACGGTCCCTTGATCCCCACCAGGTACTCGCGGAAGGCGGACACCGTCTCGTCGGGAAGCCAGCTGTTGACGGCCCTGAATGCCTTCTCCCCCGCCAGGACCTCCTTCCAGGCGATCCGGCGCTTCCCCCCATAGGCCTCCTCCACCGCCGCATCGAGCACGCGCTGTGAGGCCCTCCAGATGTCGGGCCCCGTCCCGTCCCCCTCGATGAACGGGATGATCGGGTAGGCAGGAACCAGCAACCGACCGCTCTCCAAGCGAATCCGCTCGCCGTTGGGCATCGCAGCCTCCTCAAGGCCTCTCCCCGATCGTGAGAGTCTCGGTTACGGCCGAGGGTTCCTCACGGCAACAGGAAGCGGCATCGCTCCAGGTGGGCGAGCACCTGAATGCCCCATGACTTCGCGACGATGGGGGCCTTCCCTCCTGGGACCGCGGGCGCCCCGACCGCAGAGCCCGAGACAGCAGGCTGCGATCCAAATCGGCCCCCTCAGCCTGACCCGCCTGAAGGCTTGAGCGCAGGGGGGCGCGACACGGGAGCCCACGCCCCGAGGGCGAAAGGCGCATGCATGCGCTCAGGACGGGCCTGCGCGCATGTCCGCCAGGTTTGGGGTATCTCGAATCCTAGCGCTTGCGCGCCCGGTCTTCCGACCGAGCCTGGGCTTTGCGCTCCTTCTCGCGCTTCTGCCGGGCGCGGAAGCCGAGCTTGGGAGTGGGAGCCGGAGGAGGAGGCTCGGGAGCCTTGGGCGGTGCGGCGGCGGGCGCTCCCGGGGCGGCGGAGCGCTGGGCTGCGCGGGCGGGCGCTTTGGTACCCGCGGGCGTCGCGGCGGATTGCCCGGGTTCTCTGGCGCCCGTCTCCACCGTCTCCTCGTCGGCGTTCGCCTGCTCCGTGAAGGAGAACAGGCGGCGAACCACCAGCGTCGCATAGGCGCCAGGCGGAAGAGTGAAGGCGACGTAGACCTTGGAGCGCCCTTCATTGGCCTCGTCCCGCCGGCCAGGCCCCTGCATCAGCTTGCCCGGGAAGACGAGCAGCGGCCGCTCCTCATGGCGGAAGAAGATCTCCGGTGTGTCGGGGACCACGAGCTTCTCGAGCGTGAGCTTCTCGCGCCCGAGGATCCACTCCACGGCCTTCTTCACGTCGGGGTCGGTGAGGGTCGTCTCCGGGGCGAGCAGCGGGAAGGTCTGCTCGCGCAGCCGGCGCATGACGTCGGGCGGCGCCTCGCGGGGGAAGAGCAGCTTGCCCGCCTGGTACGAGAGGGCCAGGAGCGACTGGCCCGGCAAGACCGCGATGAGGAAGCGCCGCACGCACTCGTTCCACAGCCACGACTGGTAGGTGAACACCTGCATCGCGCGGTACTTGGGGTCGATGCGCAGGAAGGCATAGCGGAAGGCCTTCTCGTCCCGCCGCAGCACCTGGAGGATGCGGTCATACTTGTCCGCGCCCTCGATGGTGCAGCGCCGGCGCCAGTCGCCCCAGTGGTCGCGCCAGAAGGCCTTCACCTTGGCGTCGTTGGACCGGTCGAGCTCCGAGGGCTTGGCCATGAAGTTCTTCAAGGCCATCTCGAAGTCGCCGCGCAGCAGGTCCTTGGCGATGAAGCCCTGGCCGTGCTTGAGCGAGCCGAAGCGCTGCGAGTCGAAGTAGTTCACCACCCCCAGGCGGTTGACCTCGGCCACCGAGGCGGGCAGCCGCGCCACCTCGTCCTCGGAGAGGTCGCGCACGGTCACGCCGAAGCGGTTGGAGGTCGTGTTCGCGGCGGAGAGGGGATCTTTGGCCCGGCCCAGGTACTTCAGGCGCAGGTCCTCGTCCTGCAGGTCGACGTCTGCGCCACGCACCGCGATGAGCTGGGTGGTCCTCCCCTGCTTGTCCTTGAGGCCGCAGAACGAGAAGTCGCTGTGGGGGATGCCGTAGAGATACGACAGGCGGGCGATCGCGTCGAAGGTCGAGAGCTTCTGCTTGTCCATCACGTAGACGCGGAAGTCGCCCTTCTTGACCTTGTCGAAGCGCCAGCTCTCGCTGACGACGAAATCCTCGGGCTTCTGCTTGAGCTTCACGGTGAACCTCGGTGCTCGGGCGCGGGCCACCCTGTAGCTGATTGCCCGCCTTCTCGCAATGGATCCTAGGAATCTCGGGCACTTATCCCCAAGCCTGTGGCGCCCGCCTGCCCGTGCTCCCCTGCCCGATAGAGGGCGCCCCGGGATCGGTTCCCAGCAGCGCCGCAACACATGCCGCGAATGGACACCCACTCCGCCACCTCGAGGTCCCGCATGCGCCCCCACCTGCTCGCCTTCCTCGCCGCCGCGGTGGCACTCGGCACCGGCTGCGCGACCACCCTCTCCACCATGGACACGGCGCGGACGGTGCGGCCAGGCCACGTCCAGATCCACGGCGCGTACGGGCTGCACCTCCCAGTGGGCTCGATGGTCAAGGGCGCGGTCGCCACCGGCGAGGCGGTGGCCGACTCCATCGAGAGCGGGCAGGTGGCCATCTCGCCCGAGCAGGCCCAGCAGCTCTACGAGGCAGGTATCGCCACCGCGCTCACCCCACCCTCGACCCAGTGGGAGATGGCCGTCCGCACCGGCCTCTTCGAGAACCTGGACGTGGGGCTGCGCTATTCGACCAACGCCTTGCGCCTCGACCTCAAGTTCCGCTTCCTGCATCTGGGCGTGGACGACGAGGGCAAGAGCCACCACATGTCGATTGGCTTGGGCGCGTCCCGGTACCTCTTCAACAACCCGGTCTTCGAGGTGCTCGATTACCTCGAACTCTCCGACTTCTCGCGCTGGGACCTCGAGGTACCGCTGCTCTACAGCTGGGAGTATCGGCGCTACTTCGTCTTCTACACGGGCCTCAAGTACATCTATTCCTCGCTGGAGCTCGACGAGAACCTCTACGAGATCCAGAAGCACGTCACCAACATGGCGGACATCGCGCCGATCACCGACCACGTGCGCTCGAGCATGCACCTGTTCGGCGGCACGGTCGGGTTGGGTGGAGGCTGGAAGTACGTGTGGGTCTACACCGAGCTGACCATGGGCTACACGCGCCTGAGGCCGCACCTGTACAGCTTCGTGGACGGCAAGACCAAGCAGCGCAACCTCGACGGCTTTTCCATCTACCCAGCCATCGGCATCGTCGTGAAGATCTGACCGCCGCCGTGCGCCGAAGCTATGGCCGGTTGGGGTCCGTTGACCGCTGTCAGAGCCGGGAGCGTCAGCGACCGATCCGTCACTCCTTCCTCGATCCCAAGCTCGCAAAGGCAGCGCTGCGCCGAGAGTCGGGTCGACCAGACCAGTGACCAGACCGGCGCTACTGCTTGATCTGCCCCGTGCCCCCGCTCGAAGGCAGCGCCGGCTCGACGACGGCGCTGAGGATCCGGTCTCCCTCCACCAGTGCGCGCACGGCCTCCATGCCCTCGACGACCTCGCCGAAGAGCGTGTATCGACCGTCCTGGTGTGGCTGCGGGGTGAGGGTGATGAAGAACTGGCTCCC